>JAJPZF010000039.1:0-3005 GCA_021204545.1 Prevotellaceae bacterium | reverse complement strand
ACGGACTTCGGCCCCGAAGATATATAATTTATCAACTCAAAGACGAAACGCCGAAATTCGGCGTTTTTGACAAAAATAACTCCATTTCCCGCCGTCATCCCGCCGCGCCGGAGAACCGCGCGATGATCCGCTGCACCTGGCGCGTGCTGATCCGGTACTTCTCGGCGAGGTGGAGGTGGATATATGTCCTCTTGAGCCCGAGGTCTATCATTCCCCGGTACTCCTCATAGAGATCGACCCAGTCGGCATCCTCGACGCTGATGCCGTTCCGCCGCAGGACCGCGATGCAGTCGGCGTACTTCCTGACAAGCTCATAGAGTGTTCCCGCCATGGCTATGCCCTCCCGATTTTCTCCAGGGCGGCAACGCGGCTCTGGGTGTCGGTGATTTCCTTGACTGACACGACGGGGCGGATGCACGCCGCGCCGCGTGCGAAGGCCCGCGCAAGGACGTCCTCGCCGTACTGCTCCGCGCCGCCTCCGGTGTATGCCTGCCCGCCGCCCAGCTGGTTGAGGGCGGAGTAGAGCGGGGCGAACATGGCGGTCGCGAGGGCCGTATTGACGCTCTCTCCGTTCGAGAGCCTCGCGCTCACGCTGTCGGACGTTCCCGTGCCGGGGCCGCTCACTATGCCGCCCGTGGCGAAGCTCGCCCCCTTGACCGTGCTGACGGCGGACGCTATCTCGGCAAGGACGGTCGCCACGGTGGTCGCAATGGCGGCGAGGTTGGCGGGCCAAGGTCCCGCCGCAGCCGCCTGGGCCACGCCGTTCGCGATGGCCACGCCCGTCTCCACCGCGATCTGCCCGAGGGCCAGCACCTTGGACGCGACCGCCGCCGCCTTATTATCCTCCCCGAACTGATCCATGATGTCGCTGAGGTTACTGAACACGCCCGCGATCGCGGTCATCTTCTGCGTCTCGATCTTGATCGCCTCCTGCTTCGCCTTCTTCTGCGCGTCGAGCTCGCTCTGGTAGAACTGCGCGTCCATGGCGAGGAGCTGCGTCTGGTACAGCTGCCGTATCATCGCGATCTGTTCGTCCGTCAGCGTCTCGTCGGCCAGCCTCTCCTCCATCTCCATCTGTACCTGCTGCTTCCTTAGCTCGAGTTCCTCCGCGCTCCCCTTCTCGGCCAGCTGGAGCCGCAGTTCGAGCGTGGTCTGTGCGCTCCTTCTCTCCGCCTCGGCCCTCTCCGCCTCGGCCGCCGCCTCGTCGGCCGCCCGCTGCGCGTCGAGGTCGGCCAGCTTCTGAGTGTGCGTCCGCGTCAACAGCTCCACCTGCTCCTGCACCGCCGCCCGCTGCGCCACGGTCATGTCCATCTCGGTGTCGAGCCGCTTCTGCAGGTCGGCCAGCTCCCGGCCGAAGGTCTCGTTCTCCGACGCGACCTCCTTCTCATAGCCCTCCTCCATCGCCGCTATCCTCATGTCGGTGGCCTTCTGAATGTCGGCCAGCTCGGCGGCCGCCTGTCTCTCCCTCGCCTCCATCTCCGCCTCGATCTGCCTCTGCCGCTCGTCCGCCGCCGACTTCTCGTCCGCCGCGATCTCCTTGCGCGTGCTCTGCATCGACCGCTGCAGCCGCCGCGTCCCGTCCTCGTACTCCTTGTCGGCGTTATAGACCGCTATCCGCGCCTCCGTGATCTGATCGTTCAGTTCCTTGCTGTTCTGGTTCCATTTGCTCTCCTCCTCCAGCACGGCCAGCCGCCGCTCCGCGAGATCCTTGTTGCGCTTCAGTTCCGCCGCCTCGAGATCATTAGCCCGCTGGAGCTTCGCAAGCCGCTCCTCGGCGGTGTAGTTCTCCTTGTCCTGCGCCTCGTTCCTCAGCCGCGAGATCTCCGCGTCGTCCTTCGCGTTCTGCTCCTCGACCGTCCGCGTCTCCTTCTCGATGGCGTTTTTCTCATTGGCGAGGTCGATCGCCTGGCGGTTCTGCTCATTGACCTCGGCGATCTTCTTGCCGATGCCGGGGATCCTCTCCAGCCACGTGTCCATCACGCTCTCCAGCTTGGCCGCGCCCTCCACGGCCGAGGTGATCCACCCCACGGCGGTCTGCAGCACCTTCGTCACGTCGGCCATCATCCTCTTCAGCGGCGCGAGAACCACGTTCCACCGCTGCGTCAGCTCCTCGCTCGACTTCATCGCGTTGCTCACCAACTGCACGGCCTTGGCTATCCCGGAGAGGACCAGCACCACCGGATTGGCGAGCAGGGCCTTGAGGGTCGTGCCGAACCCCTTCGCGGCCACGCCGAGGGACTGGAACGCGCCGCCCGCGCCCTTCGCCCCGGCGGTCATCTGGATCATCTGCTTGATGAACGGGTTCCCGGCGCTGAGGGCGCTCGTGATCGCGTTCTGATAGTTGCCCACGTTGCGGTAGAACCGCTGCGTGCCCTCCTCCGCCGCCTTGAGCTTGTCGGTGATCTCGTTGATATGCGCGGCCATCGCCTGGCCCTGCGCCCCGTTGCGCTCCGTCTCCGAGAGATCGTCATAGGCCTTGGTGGCGTTGCTCAGCTCCGCCCGCAGGGAGGTCAGCGACCCCTCCTGCTGCTTCTCCATCTTGATGTTGTTCTGGATCTCCTTGGTGAGGGCCTGGACTCCCTTGCTGTACTCCCGCTGCGCGGACTTGATCGCCGCGAGGGTCTTGCGGTCCTCCTCGGTCGCCTCGCCGCTCTCCTGGATCGCCTTCCGCAGGTCGGCCTCGGCCTGGCGTGCCTCCTCCAGCTTCGCCATGTAGTCGGACAGCCCCTTCACCGCATCCGCGTAGGTGGTCTTGATCTCGAGGATCCTTGTTGTCACTTCGTCTGCCATATATCGTTATTTTTATCGAATTTTCATTCTAAGCGCGTTTCGCTTTCGAGACATATAATTTATCATCTATAAGATGAAAGTCTATCAGAACGCTTTTATTTGCGTTTTAGGGGCATTCCCCTATTCGGGCAGCGGAAGCTGCACCAGCTCCGCCTCGCAGATATTGTCATCCTTGGTCTGAATGCTCACTATCCCGTAATATCGGCCGTACTGCC
>JAJPZF010000277.1:1845-10088 GCA_021204545.1 Prevotellaceae bacterium | reverse complement strand
CGGACCGCTACGCGGGGCAAGGGAACGAGACTTACCTTATGATGACCCTCCTTGACGTGGCAGTAAGGCTGAAGCGCATCGAGTCCGAGGCGGACACGTCACCAATGGTTAACGCTATCGAGAGCCTTGTCAAGGACATCGAGAAGGCGCTGCCTTAGAGGGGCGGGAGAGAAAGAGAAGGATATCAACGTTTAACAATCACGACGCACTGGATTCACCTTGTATGAGGGAGAGCCTTGCCGCGGAGCGGCAGGCAGCCCCCACGGTGATGAGGGTGCGCTTATTTTATTTATTAGGACTATGGAGTATATAATTGGAGCCGTCGTCGCGGTGGTGGTGATATGCGTCTGGGCAGTGGTGTTCTTTCGCGTTGTCGTCCCCTCGCAGCGCAGGCGTATGAAGGAAGAGATGGCTCAGGAGGCCGAGGTCTTCAAGCAGCAGAAGATGCTTGAGGTGAAGGAGAAGCTCCTGGGCAAGAAGGCGCAGCTCGAGAAGGAGATGCAGCAGCGCAACCAGCAGCTGCAGCAGACGGAGAACAAGCTGAGACAGCGGGAGCAGACCCTTAAGGAGAGGGCCGACGAGCAGAACCGTCGCAAGCAGGAGCTTGAGAACGTGCGCTCGAAGATGGAGGCTCACGAGGGAGAGCTTGAGCAGCGGGAGACCGCCTTGCAGCAGAAGCAGGAGGCGTTGCAGAAGAGGCAGGACAGCCTTGAGGAGCAGGAGCGTACCCGACTTGAGGAGATATCGGGGCTCAGCGCCGACGAGGCACGGGAGCGTTTGGTCGAAGGTCTTAAGGACGAGGCCAAGACGCAGGCGCAGGCTTACATCAACGACATCGTGGACGAGGCCAAGATGACAGCCACGAGCGAGGCTAAGAAGATAGTCATCCAGACCATCCAGCGAGTAGCCTCGGAGACCGCCGTGGAGAACAGCGTGACGGTGTTCCACATCGACAACGACGACGTGAAGGGGCGTGTCATCGGGCGTGAGGGGCGCAACATACGAGCCCTCGAGGCAGCGACAGGGACCGAGATAGTCGTGGATGACACGCCTGAGGCGATAGTCATCAGCGCCTTCGACCCCGTAAGGCGCGAGATATGCCGCCTTGCCCTGCACCAGCTCGTGACCGACGGGCGCATTCACCCCGCGCGCATCGAAGAGGTCGTTGCCAAGGTGAAGAAGCAGGTGGAGGAAGAGGTGCTGGAGACGGGCAAGCGCACCACCATCGACCTTGGCATACACGGACTGCACCCCGAGCTCGTTCGCCTCATTGGCAAGATGAAGTACCGCAGCAGCTACGGGCAGAACCTCCTGCAACACGCCCGTGAGACCGCCAACCTATGCGCCGTGATGGCCAGTGAGCTTGGGCTTAACGCCAAGAAGGCGAAGAGGGCGGGGCTGCTTCACGACATCGGCAAGGTGCCCGACGAGGAGCCTGAGATGCCGCATGCATTGTACGGAGCGAAGCTGGCAGAGAAGTACAAGGAGAAGCCCGATATATGCAACGCCATCGGGGCTCACCACGACGAGATGGAGATGGACACCCTCATCGCCCCCATCGTGCAGGCGTGCGACGCGATAAGCGGTGCCCGTCCGGGGGCAAGGCGTGAGATAGTGGAAGCCTACATCAAGCGCCTTACGGAGCTGGAGGAGATAGCCATGAGCTACCCCGGCGTCAACAAGACCTACGCCATACAGGCCGGTCGTGAGCTGCGGGTCATCGTAGGGGCGGACAAGATAGACGACAAGCAGACGGAGCAGCTCTCGGGCGAGATAGCCACGAAGATACAGAACGAGATGACCTACCCCGGACAGGTTAAGATAACGGTCATCCGAGAGACCCGAAGCGTCAGTTACGCCAAATGACCATCGCCGTAGACTTCGACGGGACGATCGTCCGTGAGGCTTACCCTGAGATAGGACGGGAGATACCCTTCGCCGTCGACACGCTGCGCAGGCTGGCCGAGGAGGGACATCACTTGTTGCTCTGGACCGTCAGAGAAGGGGAGCTCCTGGAGGAAGCCGTTGACTGGTGCCGCAAACGTGGGCTGGAGTTCTACGCCGTCAACAGCAACTTCCCCGGCGAGCAGCCGGACGAGAGCAGGCACTATAGCCGCAAGCTCCGGGTGGACCTCTTCATAGACGACCGCAACCTCGGCGGGCTGCCCGACTGGGGGGTGATATACAAGATGATAGCGGAGCGTAAGACTGTCGAGGAGGTCCTCGTCGAGAGGCTCGGGGCGGAGGGCATACGCAAGCGGCGGAAGCACTGGTGGAAGCCCTGACATGGCGCCGATACGCCACACACTCGGAAGCCTGCGTTTATCCTTCGGGGAAGCCTGAACGTAGGCTTCGCTGTTTCTGTACGTCACCCTTCGCGTCAGAGGTATTACCCCTTTCGCCAAACAGGTATTACCCCTTTGGCCAAACAGGTAATACCTCTTTCGCCAAACAGGTAATACCCCTTTACCCAAAGAGGTATTACCCCTTTCGCGACGATGAAAGTGCAGGGGAAACGCTCAGTAAAGCTTGGTGACGGCGGCCGTGTCGTAGTAGTGGCGGAGGATGTCCTGATAGGAGAAGCCCCGCGACGCCATTACGGCCGCCCCTGTCTGGCACATGCCGACGCCGTGCCCCCAGCCCGCGCCGTTGATGACGAAGAGCCGTGGGACGCCCCGTTCGTCAGCGTCTTCCGCGTCCACCACGAAGGCACTGGAGCGGAGGTGAGTCCTGCTGAGCGTCCGCCGAATCTCCAATTCCTTTCCCACGGTGAATGCCCTAAGGCTGCCCACTATCTGCACCGTGACGAGATGGCCGCTCACGCTTCTCCTTAAGGGGCGTATCTCCAGTATCGCCCCCAGGTCCTGCCCGAGCCTCTCACGGACGATGTCCCTGAGCTCCTGCTGCGAGTACTCCACACGCCAGCGGAAGAAGTCCCCGCCCTCGCGGTCGTAGTCATTAAGCACGCTCTTGAGCAGCCCTTCGTCAGCGGTGTCGCAGAGGCTATCGGGGCGGGAGAGTATCCAACGCCTTGCCGCCTCCTCGCCTGAGAGGTCGGGCCGCGGGGCGCGCTTCCCTTGCTTTGGCGGAAGGTCACGTACGGGGCGGAGGAAGGAGAGCTGGACGTCCTCCCAGCAGTTAGGGTAGCTGTTGGTCACGCCTCCGCAGCACTTGCTGAAGCGCGCGTCGCAGGGCTCGCCATTGTGGGTCAGTACCTCGCCCGAGGTGAGTCTCACTGCCTCTTCGGCACGAGTGCCCGTGGCGCGGGTCACGCCTTGGTAACGCTGGCAGTGGTCGTCGGCGCAGACGTCGAAGAGCGTGTGTTCCTCACGGTCGTGCCAGCGGACGCTCTCCGTCTCCGTGCGCTTGAACTGGAAGAAGGCGTGCCCTGTCCCTTTCCCCCTCTTGCGCAGCTGGGCAAGGAGCCAGCTTCGGCTTATTACGGCGCTCGCCTTGAGGAACTCGAGGGGGCAGGTGTCCCTCATCTCACTGCCTATCACGCTTGTGAGGTAACGCTCGACGGGCAGCACGTTGATGGCCACTATCTTCTTCTCCTCCATCACGAGCGAGAGCTGCCCTTGGAAGGTCTGCTCCTCACGGCGTTCCCAGTGGAAGTCCTTCCCTATGGTCACGCCGTGAAGGGTAAAGGTGGCGTCCTCGTCGAGAGGGCGTATGGTCAGCTCCCTGTACACGTTACCCTCCCAGTTGATGCCTCCTTCCTCTGCCCTGACGGTCTGCTCACCCGTTATCGTCTCGCCCTTGATGCGGAAGCGGCCGTTGAGCCGTACCCGAAGCTGCTCCACGGTCATTATGCCAACCTTAACCAAGGGTTCTTCGGTCTTGCCTTCCTCTTCTTCTTGCGGTGACTGCTCTAAGCCACTGACGGCGGCGTTCACCTGCTCCAGCTCGTCCTCGGTGAGGGCTACCTCCTCTATCACGCTCCTCGCAAGGCTCGCGGTAAGGCTTCGGTAGTCCTTCTCACGGGGCAGTATGAGGAGTCCTCCCATGTCCAGTGCCCCTGGGCTGACCATCACCTCTTCGTAGCACCGGGGGCGATGCTTCTTCCTTGGGAAGATGAGCGTAGTGACCTCGTCCTCCCTTCCGGCAAGCCCCTGCTGCCTCCACGATATGGCGTTGAGCCTCGGCTCCATATCACCTTCCACGACGGGCAGGGCTTGGTAGAGGCGACGGAAGAGGAGGCTGTCCGCCGCCGTCTCCCCTGAGGTCTTGATGACGTATACGGGGCAGAGCCACGACGAGAGCAGGTAGAGGCCGCTCTGCCTTCCCCCAGCCTCCTCCAGCTCAGCCTCCTGAGCGTCGGTGAGAGGGTATAGCTTCCGCAGGTTAGCCTCGTGCATCTTCCAGTCCCGCTCTATAGGCAGAGAGCCCTTAAGGGCTGCCTGTAGGTGGCAGTGGTCGGGACGGGAGGCTCCGCACAGCGGTCCGTTGTAGAAGACGATGTGCTCCCCTAAGTCCCACGCCAGCCGCCTCATCGTGGGGAAGAGGGTGTAGATGCTTTGGGGCTGGTGCCTCCTTGTGGCTATCGTGAGGTGTCCCGGCAGGATGGGGAAGGGGTTAACCAGTATGTCGTAGTGCCTCTCGACGGGGAGTTCCATCTGCCGTTCGGGGCGGTTGTGCTTGCAGAGGAAGCAGGGACGTGCCTCGAGAGCCTCACTCCTGACGTCCGCCCCTGTGCTTACTATGCGGGCTGGGTTCCACTGGGCTGCGAAGGAGATGTCCCCTTCGCTCAGCTCCCTCGTCTCAACCGCCTTAAGCTCGTCGTATCTCTGCCTTGCCTCTGCCCAGAGCTCCAGCTGATGGGCGTGGAAGGCACTTACTTCCTCCTCCGAAGCCCTACGGTTGCGAGCCGCGCAAAGCTGCTGCCTTGCAAGTATCTCCGCCGTGCGCAGGCTGTCCTTGTACTCATCGTTGCGGTTCTGTGCAGCGCAGTCCAGCTTAGCGTCGCTGTTACCCTCCCAGCGTCGGCAGAGGTAAAGCTCCTCGTAGATGCGGCTTATACGGTACCTTCGGCTAAGGGCAAGCCCTATGGCGTAGTCCTCCCCATAGCTCGTGTTGGGCAACTGCCACTGCCTTAGCTCAGGCACGTGGAAGGCTCTCGGCGCTCCCAGCCCGTTAATCCTAAGGGCGTTGTTCCTCCCGTTGTCCGCAGTCCATTCGTTGTGGTCTATGAGGGCAGAGCCAGTGCGACGGAAGCTGAAGTCGCACAGGCTGTAAGAGCCAATCACCATCGCCGCCTTCTCCTCGTGAAACTTGCTGACGACCTTGGCGAGCGTCTGTGGGGAGCTGTAGGCGTCGTCCGAGTCAAGCTGCACCGCGAACTGCCCGCACCTTGGGTCGTTTATGGCAAGGTTCCAGCAGCCCCCTATGCCCAAGTCCTCCCTCTCTGGCTGCAGGAGTACGATGCGACCCTTCGTCTCCTCTGCAAGTCGTCGTATAACCTCCGTCGTGCCGTCCGTGCTATGGTTGTCCACCACCAGCACGTTGAAGCTGAAGTCCGCCTGCTGTGCGAGTGCGCTGCGCAGGGCGTCCTCTATCGTCCTCACCCTGTTGCGCACGGGGATGACGACGCTTGCCTCAGGTCCTGTCCAGTCACTCCTTATCACGATGTCCTCGTGCTCTCCGGGAGAGAGGTAAGCCCCTATATCACGAAGGTGGCGTGTGAGGGCTCTCTCCATCTCCTTCTGCGCAGGGCGGTTGTGCGGGTCGAGGTAGTCGAACTGCCGCTTGCCGCTGTCCCTCGTGTCCGTCTCGCTCTCAGAGTAAAGGTACTCCCTCACGTGCAGCGGCAGCCGTCGGCGGCTGATGAAGAGGCTGAGGTCATACAGTGCGGCGTAGCGGTAACGGTGTAACCTCTCTTGGGCGAGGTACTCCTTCACAGCGTCAAGCCTTAGCAGCCAGAGCGACCCCGTGCGGAAGCTGTCGCGGACGGAGCCCAGCTGCCAGTCGGTCACTGGGGCGGCAGTCCTCCCTTGGGGCGAGAGCTCGTAGTGGTCGGCGTAGAGCATCAGTGCCCCCGTGTCCTCCGCAATGGCAGTCCACCTCTTTAGGGATTGGTACCCAAGCTCGACGCTCACAGTCCTTGTGCATAGCAGCAGCAAGGGAGTGCTTGCCCTGAGGGCTATCTCCTCGAGCGCCGCCGTGCAGCTCACGTCCTCCTCGAGCGTGTGTACCTTGCCCATCTCCCCCTTCGCCACCGCCCCTCGGGGCAAGAAGCAGTCTATCCTATCCGTCGTCAGAGCCATAGTGTCGTTGTTATGTCAGCAAAGGTAGTGCAAGCGAGAGCAACAAGCAAGCGAAAGCGCAGCTTTCGGCTTGTGTTTGCCGAGCGCAGCCTACCTTCGCTGTAGGCCAAGGTAGTGCAAGCAATTGATTATAGCAAGCAGCTTATTGCGTTGCTGCCCAAGGGGTCGCAACGCCCTCTGGGGTTGTATAGGAGAAAGTCTATGACTACCTTCGCGGCGCACAGCGTCATGAAGGAAGGAAAGAACCACGTATATTACCTCTTCCCCTTGCTGCTCCTGGTGGTGGCGGCACTGCTCGGGCTGCACCAAGTGCCACGGTGGTGGACCCGTGAGCATCACCTCAGGCAGGTTGACCTGCTCGCTGACCTCCGCCCAAGGCAAGAGCCAAGGGCTGTTGTGCCGAGCGACACCTTGGAGCAAGACACGGTGGCGGCGAAGCCCGAGGCTCACGTCGTGCTGCCCGACAGCTTCCCCGAGGGGATGACGGCGATAGAGGACTATTCTGACTCCGCCCTTCGGGGTATGCCGCGCTTCTACGACGCCCTTCGCCAGACGGAGAGGGACGGGAGTAGGGTGCGTGTGGCTTACTTCGGTGACTCGTTCATCGAGGGAGACATCCTCACGGGCAACCTCCGTGAGCTACTGCAAGGGAAGTACGGAGGTGGGGGCGTGGGCTTCGTGCCGGTAAGCTCGGAGGTGAGCCAGTTCAGGCAGACGGTCTTGCTCACCTCCAGTGGCTTCCTGAGGCACGTGAGACACGGGGAAGCCTCCTTCCGTCCGTCGCTGCAAGGCATAATGGGCGACTACTTCACCACCCAAGGCAGCGCCTTCGCCCAGCTTAAGGGTTCTAAGAGACCCTTGGCGTACCTCGACACCTGCGAGCTCTCAACCATCTTCTACCTCGCCCAAGAGGACACGATGGAGCTGACCTGCACCATCAACGGTGGGCAGCCTGTCGAGCTTAGACACGAGACCACAGCCAGTGGAGTGTGCGCCGCTACCGCAGAGGGGAGGATAGGGCAGGTGCGGTGGAGCGTGGAAGGCGGCAGGGAGACACCATTCTTCGGGGTGGCTATGGACAACAGAAGGGGAGTGTCGCTCGACAACTTCAGCGTGCGGGGCAGTGACGGCTTGCAGACGGGGAGGATACCCTTGGAGACCCTGTCGTCCTTCCAAGAGCTTCGCCCCTACGACCTCATCGTCCTCGAGTACGGGCTTAACGTGGCCTCCGCGGGGCGCAGGGACTACTCGGGCTACCGCCAAGGCTTGGTCAGGGCTATAGACAAGCTTAAGGAGGCGTTCCCCCAAGCCTCTGTCCTCGTCGTGAGCGTGGGAGACCGAGAGGAGAGGGACGAGGACAACGGGGAGCTGCACACCATAGACGGTGTGCTTTACCTCTTGGAGGCGCAGAGGGCAGCGGCAAGGGAGTGCCACGTGGCCTTCTGGAACCTCTACGAGGCTATGCTCAGGGAGGGAGGCATCGTGGGGATGGTGGAGCGCAGACAGGCTAACAGGGATTACACTCACATCAACTACCAGGGCGGGAAGCGGCTTGCGAGGCTGCTCTTCGACACCTTGGAGGAAGGCAAGGAACAATACGAGAGACTAAATGAAAAGGACTAAGACTACACTACTATTGACAGGTGCGCTGCTCCTCTGCATACTGGCAGCGGGCAGCCAACGCCCTTCGCCCGAGGGAGACGACACTGCCCCCTGCGACACCATCCCCCTTAAGGCAACGGCGACCACTGCCTTGCGCCACTCAGGGGAGAACGTCATAGAGGACACGGCACAAGTGCTGCGCCCCTTCTTCCTCAAGCTCACACGGAAGCAAGAGCCCGTGCGTGTGGTTCACGTGGGGGACTCGCACGTGAGGGGGCACATCTTCCCTCTCGTCGTTCGCCACCTGCTTGAGGAGGACTTCGGCTCGGAGGCTGTGGAGGACGACAAGATAACCTACCAGACGAGCGGGCTTGCCAC
>JAJPZF010000277.1:0-1745 GCA_021204545.1 Prevotellaceae bacterium | reverse complement strand
GCTTACCCCAAGGGCAGGCGAACACCGACGGGCAACCCCAACACACCCACCGTCTGCTCCGTCATAAGGTACTGCGCGGCCCAGCAAGGGGCTGCCGTGTGGGACTTGTACGCTGTAGCTGGAGGGCGCACCGACGCCTGTCGCAACTGGACAAGCCTGCGTATGCTCAAGCCCGACGGCGTGCACTTCACCCCCGAGGGATACACCTTGCAAGCTCACCTCTTGAGGGACGCTCTGGTCAAGGCCTACAACTCTTATGCCCGAGCTGGACTGGAGTAAGGCGCTTGAGGCCCTGAGCTACGACCCCGCCCGCCCTATGCTCTTCTCGAGCGGGGTCTTCCTCTTCCTCTTCCTGGGCTTCAGCCTCGTCTACGCTCTCCTGAGGAAGGCGGACACTCTGCGCATCCTCTTCGTCACACTCTTCTCCTACTACTTCTACTACAAGAGCAGCGGCTTCCACTTCCTCTTGCTCGCCGTCGTCACGCTCACCGACTTCTCTGCCGCCGCCCTGATGCAGAAGGCGAGGAGGCAAGCCGTCAGGAGGCTCCTGCTCATCCTCAGCCTCACGGTCGACCTCGGGCTGCTCTGCTACTTCAAGTACACCAACTTCCTCCTCGAGACCCTCGCCCCCTTGTGGCACGGCTCGTTCCAGCCCTTGGACATCTTCCTGCCCGTGGGCATAAGCTTCTTCACCTTCCAGTCGTTGAGCTACACCATCGACGTCTACAAGCGCAAGCTCCAGCCCCTCAGCAGCCTGCTCGACTACGCCTTCTACGTCTCCTTCTTCCCCCAGCTTGTGGCTGGACCTATCGTCCGTGCCACCGACTTCATCCCTCAGATACGTCGTCACCCGCTGGTCACAAGGGCTATGTTCGGCGAGGGGGTCTTCCTCATCATGAGCGGCCTCCTCAAGAAGGCGGTCATCTCCGACTACATCAGCCTCAACTTCGTGGACCGCATCTTCGACAGCCCCTCGCTCTACTCAGGCGTGGAGAACCTGCTCGGTGTCTACGGCTACGCCCTTCAGATATACTGCGACTTCTCGGGCTACAGCGACATGGCAATCGGCATAGCACTCTTGCTCGGCTTCCGCTTCCCAGACAACTTCCGCTCGCCCTACAAGTCGCGGAGCGTCACCGAGTTCTGGAGGCGCTGGCACATATCCCTCTCCAGCTGGCTGAGGGACTACCTCTACATCCCTCTGGGCGGCAACCGCAAGGGCAAGCTCCGCACGTACGTCAACCTGCTCGTGACCATGCTCCTCGGCGGCTTGTGGCACGGGGCGTCGTGGAACTTCATCGTCTGGGGCGGTATGCACGGGCTCGGCCTCGCCTTGTGCAAGCTTTGGGCGAAGCTCTGCAGGCGGAAGCTCCCGCGCCTCTTCTCCGTCCTGCTTACCTTCCACTTCGTCTGCCTCCTGTGGGTGTTCTTCCGCAACAGCAGCTTCGCCGACTCGCTCGCGATGCTGCGGCAGATCGTCACCGACTTCCACCCCGAGCTCTTCCTCCCCCTCGTCGAGGGCTACTGGCGTGTGTTCGCCCTCATCTGCCTGGGCTACCTGCTGCACTTTGCCCCCGACGGCTGGTCGTCGCTACTCCGCCGCTTCGTCACCTGGCTTCCCCTCCTTGGGAAAGCCCTGCTGCTCACCTTGCTCATCTACCTTGTAGTGCAGACGAAGGGCAGCGACATACAGCCGTTCATCTACTTCCAGTTCTGAGCCGCCGAAAAAGGGGTGTAGACCTCTT
>JAJPZF010000154.1 GCA_021204545.1 Prevotellaceae bacterium | reverse complement strand
TCACTGGTATTGCCTCAAGGAGATGCTCACTTTTGTCGCCGTCCATCACTACTCCGCGCTCCGTCTCCAGCTTCCACGCCCCCGCGTTCACGTCGAGAACGATGACGTTCATGCCGAGGTTCTGCGCTGCCTTCTGCGTGGAGAGGCGTGTGCGCAGCGAGTTGTTGAAGAAGACAAGCAGGGCTGTCATGCCTCGCCCGAGCGAGACGTGCCTCAGTCTGTCGCGCTTTATCTCCCGCGCCTCGGCAAGCGCTTGCCTGAGGTCGCCTATGTCTTGTGCGTTGAGGAATGTCTTCATCGCTATACCTTATATTATATGTTGCGTAGAACCTTGCCGAGGCTCTTGAGGAAGCCGCCGCACTCCTCCTCGCTGAGGCACAGGGGCGGCAGCAGGCGAAGCACGTTCGTGCCGCTGCAGCCAGTGAAGATGTGCTCCTCGAACAGCAGCCTTTCCCTCGCCTCCTTGTAGGGAATGTCGAGCTCGATGCCTATCATCAGCCCTCTGCCCCGCACCTCCTTGACGTGCGGCAGCCCAGCCTCGCGGAGGGAGGCGATGAGAGATTCTCCCACCCGCGCGGCGTTCTCCACAAGGCGCTCGCTCTCCATCACGTCGAGCACAGCGAGGGCAGCCGTGCAGGCAAGGTGGTTGCCGCCGAACGTCGTGCCGAGCTGTCCGTAAATGGCAGGGAACTTCGGGCTTATCAGCACAGCGCCCATCGGGAAGCCGTTGCCTATGCCCTTCGCCACGGTAATGATGTCGGGCTTCACGCCAAGGTGCTGGTGGGCGAAGAACTTGCCCGTTCGTCCGTAGCCACATTGCACCTCGTCGCAGATGAGCACGGTGTCCGTCTCGTCGCAGAGTTGGCGCAACCCCTTGAGGAAGTCAGCGTCGAGCAGGCGGATGCCCCCTACGCCTTGCACGCACTCAACGATGCAGCAAGCCACGTCTTGCTTGCGGAGTTCCTTCTCCCAAGGCGCAAGGTCGTTAAGAGGCATATAGGTGACGTGCCCGCAGTCGTTGATCGGGGCTATTATCTTCGGGTTGTGCGTCGCCTCCACCGCCAGTGAGGTGCGCCCGTGAAAGGCTTTCTCGAGGCTCAGCACCCGCTTGCGCCCCGTGTGGAACGAGGCGAGCTTCATGGCGTTCTCGTTGGCCTCCGCCCCGCTGTTGACGAGGAAAAGCGAATAGTCTTCGTAGCCCGAGGCCACTCCCAGCCGCTCTGCCAGTTGCCTTTGCAGATGGTTCACCACAGAGTTGCTGTAGAATCCCAGCTCCTTGAGCTGCCTTGAGAGCATCTCCACGTAATGAGGGTGGCAATGCCCTATGCTTATCACCGCGTGCCCGCCGTAGAGGTCGAGGTACTCCTGCCCTTTGTCGTCCCACACGTGGCAGCCTTTGCCTCGCACCACGCTTATCGGGAACAAGGGAAACACATCGAATGGTCTCATAATCTCACTTCGTTCGTTATTCAACAATACTTTATATGTCCCTATCCCAAACCCTTCCCCAGGGAAGGGCTTAGTCGCTTCGCTCCGTAATCTCACTTCGTTCGTTATTCAACAATACTTTATCTGTCCCTATCCCAAACCCTTCCCCAGGGAAGGGCTTAGTCGCTTCGCTCCGTTTTCGTTATGTCTGTTTGTCGTTTGTCTTAGAAAGCGCTCGCCTTTAGCCGCAGACCTGTGTCCTCGCATACGCCGAACATCAGGTTCATGTTCTGCACCGCCTGCCCCACTGCGCCTTTAAGCAGGTTGTCGATCACCGAGGTCACCACCAGTTTCCTGCCGAACACGTCGGCGTGCACAAGGGCTTTGTTCGTGTTGACCACTTGCTTCAAGTCCAAGGGACGCTCGCTGTAGTGCGTGAATGCGGCTGTCTCGTAGAAATTCTTATAGAGCTTTTCCGCCTCCTCTTGGCTTATCGCCTCGGGAAGCCGCACTACCTCGGTGCAGAAGATGCCGCGGGCGAAGTCGCCTCGATAGGGGATGAAGTCAATCGTCACGCCCTCTGCCTCTGGCTCGCTCAGCGTGTCCACGATGTGGGGAGCTGCGGCAGGCTTTGCCTCGTTCAGTGTCTGGCAGATCTCGTGAAGGTGCTGGTGCGAGAGGAGCTTGTAGACGGATATGTTGCCCTCCCGCCAAGAGAAGTGGGTGGTGGCGGCGGGCTTCTGCCCCGCTCCCGTGCTGCCCGTGAGTGCGTTTACGCACACGTCGGCGGTGAGCAAGCCTGCCTTCGCGAGCGGAAGCAGTCCCACTTCGAGGCAGGTGGCGAAGCAGCCGGGGTTGGCGAGCCGCTGACATTGGGCTATCTGACTGCGGTTCACCTCGGGCAGGCCGTACACGAAGCCGTCGCTTAGCTCAGAGGCATTTCCCCTTATGTGCTTAGTCCCGACGCGGAAGTCTTGGGCGAGGTCTATTATCCTTACGCTTGAGGGTATCCGATGCTCGCTGAGGAACCTCTCACTCTTGCCGTGCCCGAAGCAGAGGAACAGCACGTCAACGTCCCCGAAGGGCAGCTCGGAGGTGAAGCGTAAGTCCGTCTCGCCTATTAAGCCCTCGTGCACGTCGCTTAGCAGGTTACCAGCGTTCGACTCACTGTTGGCGAACACCAGCCTCGCCTCTGCGTGGTTCAGCAGGAGGCGTATCAGCTCGCCTCCCGTGTAGCCCGCCGCACCGAGTATGCCTACACGTATCATTGCCGCTCCCCCTCGTGGGCGAGGTAGTAAGCCCTAAGCGGGGTGCTCGTCACTTTTATGAAGCCTTTCGCGTCCTCGCTTGTCCAGCCCTTCGCCCCTTCGCCGTATTCGCCGAGCTTGTTTCGGACGAGATCGTCGGGCGTGTCGCAGCCCACGGTGCTGAACGAGTAAGGCCGCAGCTCGAGCGTCACCTCGCCGTTCACGTGCCTTTGGCTGCTTGTGAGCATCGCCTCTATGTCCGGCATCACCGGCTCAAGGTACTGGCTCTCGTGCAGGAACATGCCGTACCAGTTCGACACTTGGTCTTTCCAGTACTGCTGCCACTTGCTCAGGGTGAACTTCTCGAGGAAGCGGTGCGCCCCTATTATGAGCATCGGGGCGGCTGCCTCGAAGCCCACTCGTCCCTTTATGCCTATTATCGTGTCGCCCACGTGGCAGTCGCGCCCTATGGCGTAGGCAGCCCCAATCTGCTCCACGGCTTGTATCGCCTTAATCTTGTCCTCGTACTCAGTGCCGTTCACGCTTGCTATCTCGCCCTTCTCGAAACCAATGCGCAGCAGCTCCGTCCCTTGGCGTGTGGCGTGCTTAAGGTAAGCGCTCTCGGGCAAGCCCTGCCTCGAGTCCAGTATCTCCCCGCCGCAGATGCTCGTCCCCCAGATTCCCACGTTATAGCTGTACTTCAGTTTGGCGAAGTCGGCTTTGAAGCCGTGGGCGTTAAGGTAGTCCACCTCCTCTTGGCGGCTGAGGTTTCCGTCGCGGGTAAGGGTGATTATCTCCATCTCTGGTGTGACGACGAGGAACGTCATGTCGAACCTCACCTGGTCGTTGCCCGCCCCAGTGCTGCCGTGCGCTATGGCGCTCGCCCCTATCTGCTTGGCGTAGCGTGCGGTGGCGAGTGCTTGGAAGATGCGCTCCGAGCTGACGGAGACGGGGTAGCAGTTGTTCCTCAGCACGTTGCCGTATATCATATAGCGCAGGCTCTTCTGGTAGTACTCCTGCGTCACGTCGAGCGTCACGTACTTCGCAGCCCCGAGCTGGTAGGCGTTCCGCTCGTTCTGCTTGAGCTGCTCCTCTGTGAAGCCCCCAGTGTTGGCGCAGGCGGCGTGCACCTCGTATCCTTTCTCTCTTGCCAGGTACATCACGGTGTAGCTGGTGTCCAAGCCGCCGCTGTAGGCGACCACTACCTTCTTCTTCTCCATTTCCTTCTTGTCTTGTAGTATACCTTTGTTATATCAGTCCCCTCTCGGTTAGCGTCTTCATCACCTTCTGGAACACGTCGGCGGGCGTTGGCTCTCCGTGGTGCTTGAGGGGGTCGTAAAGCATTCCGGTGCAGATGCAGAAGCGCCGCTGCTTAGCCACCAGTATGTCGTGGTTCGTGCAGCCTCGGCAACCCGCCCAGAAAGCCTCGTCGTCGGTGAGCTGGTTGAAGCTCACCGGCACGTAGCCGAGGTCGGTGTTCATCTTCATCACCGCGTCGCCGCTTGTGAGGCTGAATATCTTCGCCTCGGGCCAGCGCACCCGCGCCAGCGTGAAGGTGTAGTCCTTGATGCGCTTAGCCACGCCCAGCCCTTGGAAGTCGGGGTGCACGATGAGTCCTGAGGTGGTGACGTAGTGCTTGTTTCCCCACGTCTCGATGTAGCTGAAGCCTGCGAACGTCTCGCCCGAGAGAGCGAGCACAGCCTTGCCCTCCCGCATCTTCTGTGCGACGTACTCGTGGGTGCGCTCGGCTATGCCCGTGCCTCGCTTCTGTGCCGCCACTCGTATCGTCTCGAGGATAGTGTCAACGTACACCTCGTGGCTCGCGTCGGCTATCAGCACCTCGACCTCCGCCGCAGTGTGCTTCACGTTCCCGGTCATGGCTCTTCAGTAGCTGTAGCTCGTAGCCCCGGCTATCGCGCTCAGGGCTTGCTGCTTGTCAGTCCCCTCGTCCAGCACCACCAGCACCGTGTCGTCGCCCGCCACAGTGCCGAGCACGCAGTCCAGCCCGCTTCTGTCTATGTCCAGCGCGACGTGCGAGGCGTAGCCGGGGAGGGTCTTCACGACGGCCAGATTACCGCTGAACTGCACGCCCAGCGCCCCTTTGTTGTGCAGCGCCCTCATCGTGGCGTGCGTCTCGCTTACGCCACGGGTTATCCTCGTCTCTGGCAGCATGTAGGCTAAGCGGCCCTCGGGGGTGCGAGCCTTCGAGATGCGCAGTTGCCTGAGGTCGCGGCTTAGCGTCGCTTGCGTGCAGTGGATACCTGAGCGTCGGAGCTCCTCGGTTAGCTCGTTCTGTGTGGAGATCTCTTTGCCTGAGACAATCGTCTTAAGGATCTCCAGTCGTGTGTTCCTTGTCTTGTTGTAAGCCATAACTATGTGATTATCGCCGCGAAGTTACCGCCCGTTCGTCTGTTATGCAAGTGTTTGGGCGGAAAAAGAGCATAAATGCGCTTTGCGGCTGATATATGTGAGTGGCGGCAGTCCCTACGCTTAGCCTTCGCGGCGACGACGGGATAGACGATATAATCGGTGTCAGTGAGGAGTTGAACCCCACTCAGTGACTGGGGTAGACCCCACTCAGTGACTGGGGTAGACCCCACTCAGTGACTGGGATAGACCCCACTCAGTGACTGGGGTAGACCCCACTCGGCGAGTGGGGTATAGTCCTCTCGGCGAGTCGATTGTGAAGCCTCTTAGCTGGGGACGGGAAAACCCACCCTCACGCTTCCCAGAGCGTTAGGGTGGGGAGTTATGCGGCTTAGGCGTGGCCGCCGGTGTCCTTTATTCTTTGTAGATGCTTATCTCTCCGCTGCCGTAGCAGACGCGCGCCTCGTGGTCGTATATGCAGCCGAACTGCCCGGGCGCTATGCCCTGTATCGGAGCGTCGCTGTGGATGTGGTAGCCCTCGCGCTCGAGCGTTATAGTGCCCGGCATGAAGTGGTCTACGTGCCTGACCTTGAACTGTATGGGCATCTCGTGCGGCGGCTCTGCCCAAGGGTCGCGGGTCAGGAAGTGCAGGTCTTGGAGACGGAAGTCTTGTCCGTATTGCAGCCGAGTATCCCAGCCGTTGGCGACGAAGACTATGTTGCGCTTGACGTTCTTCTTAACGACGAACCACGGTCCTCCCCCGAGGCCGAGCCCCTTGCGCTGCCCTATGGTGTGGAACCAGTAGCCCTTGTGCCTGCCCACGACCTTGCCCGTCTCGATGTCTATCACAAGCCCTTCCCGCTCTCCCAAGAGACGGCGGACGAAGTCGTTGTAGTTTATCTTGCCGAGGAAGCATATCCCTTGGCTGTCCTTCCTCGTTGCGCTGGGCAGGTGGGCGTCGATGGCTATGCGGCGGACCTCTTCCTTAAGGAGCCCGCCCAAGGGGAAGAGGCAGTGACGGAGCTGCTTGTAGCTGAGCTGCGCGAGGAAGTCCGTCTGGTCCTTCACGGGGTCTTTGGCTGTGCCGAGCCAGACGCAGCCGCTCTCGTCCACGAGGCGTGTTGCGTAGTGCCCCGTGGTGATGTAGTCGTAGTCCTTCCCGACGCGTTCCTCGAAGACCCCGAACTTGATTAGCTTGTTGCACATCACGTCGGGGTTCGGTGTCAGTCCCTGCCTTATGCGGTCGACGGTGTAGGCTACGACCTGCTGCCAGTACTCCTTCTCGAGGTCGGTGACCGTTAGGCTTAGACCGTAGCGGCGGGCGGTTGCGGTGCAGAGCTCGATGTCCTCCTCGCTTGTGCAGGACGAGCCTTCTCCCTGCATGCCTATCTTGATGTAGTGGAGGTCGGGGCGCAGTCCTTGCTCGCAGAGCAGGTGGGTCACTACTGCGCTGTCCACGCCGCCCGAGATGAGGACGGCAACCCTATCGCCCGAAGTCATACTTGCCTTCGAGGGTGATGAGGCTTCCCTCAAGCGAGTCGAGGGGGATGCTTGCGTAGACGTCTGTGGAGTATGCCTCGGGGTCTTGGTTCTGGTTATGGTGAAGCGAGAGGTAAAGGTGCTCGCCCACGATGCTGTCGGTTATGTAACCGAAGCAGTGCGTGCCGCCCTGTGTCTTCACGCTTAGGTGAAGGTTAAGGTAGCGGCTCGTCTGCCAAGCGCTTACGATGGTGAGTGGGTCACGCTGTGCTACGCTTGTGGAGTCCCTGAGGATGCGCACGCCCTCGAGGGTGTAGAGCGTCGCCGCTTGCCCTTCGACGGTGTAGCCGCAGAGCAGGCGGTAGAGAGCGTTGGGCACGTAGCCCGTCTGGGGATTGGTGAGGGAGTACTGCTCGTCTCCGTCGGTGATGATGGTGGTGAGCGTGCCGCTGCCGTCAGTCATGCCGTCCGCCATCTCGGTGATGAGGCTCGGGAAGCTCTCCTCCTCGTCGTTGCAGGAGGCAAGGAAGAGAGCCATTACGACTGCAAGCGCAAGCCTGTTCATTCCGTCTTGAGGGCTAAGCGGTGGTTGCGTGCGGGGTTGGCGTACATCGTGAGTATGCGCTCGCGGAGGAAGCTGTTGTCCTTATCGGGAATGTCGATGAGGGCGAGGCGGCTCTGCACGTACCTTTGGAAGGCGAGCTTCTCGCTGTGGGTGTAAAGCTCGGCATTGTGTGGCACGCCCGAGAGCAAGTCCTCAGCCACGTAGTTGCCCGCCCAGAGGCGGTAGCCACGGTGTATCTCCCTGTCTATGCGCTGCGCCACGGCGTGGAAGAGTTCCGCCTTGGGCAGTGAGGCAAGCTCGTCGAGCCACGTGTTGATGCAGGGCGAGGCGTGGTAGTAGATATGCCCTTTCTTGCCGAGGATGCCCGTCTTCATGTTGTCGAAGTCGTCCTGCTTGCTCTTCTTCCACTCGGGGTTGTCACGCTTAAGCTGGAACTCCTCCGCCTTGAGGTAGTCGCAGGGGTCGTACTCGTATGATATGCTCACAGGCACGATGTGCAAGTCCTTGAGCCTCTCAAGCGGTGTTCCCTCTCCTCCCATCGTCATCATCTTAAGCAGGCTCTCCTGCGTGCGGTCGTCGGAGTCCTTAGCCCTGCCCTCACGCTGCGCAATCCAGATGTTGTCCCTCTTCTGGTTGATGACGTAGTGCATGTACTCGCTAAGGAGGCGGCTTGCCTCGAGCATCTCCCTTCGTGGCAGGCTTCGCCTGACGAGGAAGGACTTGTTGAGGCGGACGAGGGTGCGTATCCAAGGGCGGACGAGAAGGTTATCGCCGATGGCTACCTCGCTTGTGGTGGGGAACTTGGCGTCGTTGAGCATCATATTGAGGATGGCGCTGTCGAGCACGATGTCCCGGTGGTTGCTTATGAAGGTGTAACGCTCCTCCCCCGGGGCGATGCCCTCGTAGTCGAACTTATAGCTCGTGGCGCACTTGCGCAGCAGCTGCTTAATGACGGGCTTCATGAAGCGCACCTGAAAGTCCAAGGTGCTTCGCACGCCTACAGAGGCAGCCTTGAGCATAGTGTTGCGCAAGCCTTCGGGCAGCCAAGGCGTGAAGCCCTTTAGCAGCTGGTTGAACTGCGGGTCGGCAAGCAGTTCTTTTATGCCTTGCCCCACCTCCTCGTCGCTGAAGGGGCGTATGTCGTCAAAGTCGTGTAAGTCGTGAGTCATCGTTCAGTTATTAAGGGTATCCTCGATAATGTCTGTAAGCACCTCGGTGACGCTAAGCCCTGCGGCACGTATCTGCTGCGGGATGAAGCTGGTGGCGGTCATACCGGGCGTGGTGTTTATCTCAAGGAGGTTAATCTTCTCACTTCGTTCGAGATCAACCAATACGTCATCTGTCCCCATCCCAAACCCTTCCCCAGGGAAGGGCTTAGTCGCTTCGCTCCGAACCCCCTCAGTTATAATATAGTCGATGCGTATGATGCCGTGGCAGCCAAGGATGTCGTAGATGAGGGAGGTGAGCCTCTGCACTCGTTCGGTGAGCTGGGCGGACAGCCTTGCGGGTGTTATCTCGCTTACCTGCCCGTTGTACTTAGCGTCGTAGTCGAAGAACTCGTTGGAGGTCACCACCTCTGTAATGGGGAAGACGTGTGCAGCCTTGCGGGTCTTGTAGCAGCCGCAGGTTATCTCCGTGCCTTGCATGAACGCCTCCACCATCACGTCGCCCCCCTCCCTTGTGGCAGCCTCTATGGCGGGGCGCAGTGCCTCTGCCGTCTTCACCTTCGTCGTGCCGAACGAGCTGCCTCCGCTGGTAGGCTTCACGAAGCAGGGCAGCCCAATGCGCTCCAGTATGTCCGTGTCGTTTACCTCGTCCGCCTTGCCCGCCCTGACAAGGAGGCTGTCCGCCACGCTCACGCCGAGGCTGCGCATATAGTTGTTAAGAGCGAACTTGTGGAAGGTCAGTGCCTCGACCAGCACGTCCGAGGTGGAGTAGGGCATGCCTATAAGGTCGAGGTAGCCTTGCAGGATGCCGTTCTCGCCAGGCGTGCCGTGTATGGTGACGTAGCAGAAGTCGGGGCGCACCCTTGCTCCCTCCGCCTCGAAGGAGAAGTCGTTGCGGTCCACCTTAGCCCTTGTGCCGTCGGGCAGCAGAGCCTCCCATTTGCCCTGGTGTATCTCCACGAGGAAGGGGGTGTACCTCTGCTTGTCGAGCTGCGAGGCTATGCCCGCCCCGCTGCGCATACTCACGTCGTGTTCCGAGCTGTCGCCTCCGCAGACCACGGCGATTATCTTCTTGCCATGGCCTTCGGCGATCTCCCCATCGCTCGGAAGAGCAAGCGAGCTTGCTCTGTCTCTCGCTCGTGGTCGATTCATACTCTTTTCCTCCATTTCTCCAGCAGAGCCTGCATATCGGCGGGCAGTGCGGCGTTGAAGAACATCTCTTCCTTCGTCGCGGGGTGCGTGAAGCCGAGCGTCTCGGCGTGCAGAGCCTGCCTGGGGCAGACCTTGAGGCAGTTGCTGATGAAAGCCTTGTAGCTGCTTGTCCTTTCGCCCCACAGTATCTCGTGCCCGCCGTACCGCTCGTCGTTGAACAGCACGTGCCCGATGTGCTTCATGTGCGCCCTTATCTGGTGCGTGCGCCCCGTCTCGAGGCGGCATCTGAGGAGCGTGACGTGGTCGAACCGCTCCAGCACCTCGTAGTGGGTGACGGCAGGCTTTCCCGCCTCGCTGTCTGGCGGGAGCACGGTCATTCGCATCCTGTCCTTTGGGTCTCGCGCGATGTTGCCTTCCACTGTGCCTTTTTCCTCGTCGAAGTTGCCCCACACGAGAGCAAGATAAGTGCGCTTCGTCGAGTGGTCGTAGAACTGCTTGCAGAGGTCAGTCTTCGTTTCCGCCGTCTTCGCCACTACCAGCAAGCCGCTTGTTTCCTTGTCTATGCGGTGGCAGATGCCCACGGCAGGGTCGTTTGGGTCGAAGCCCGTCTCGTCCTTCAGGTGGTAGGCCAAGGCGTTGACCAAAGTCTGGGAGAAGTTTCCGCAGCCAGGGTGTACCACCATCCCCGCCGCCTTGTTCACCACGAGCAGGCTGGGGTCTTCGTAGACGATGTCGAGGGGGATGTCCTCAGGCGTTATCTCCCAGATGCGCTTGGGGCGGTCGAGCATTAGGGTAATCACCTCGCCGCCCTTCACCTTATAATTGCTCTTGACAGGCTTGCCGTCCGCCTGGATGCACCCCGCCTCGGCGGCTTTCTGTATGCGGTTGCGGCTGACGTTGGGGCGATGCTCGAAGAGGAACTTGTCCACCCGCACGGGAGTTTGCCCTGGGTCTACTTCTATCCTCCAGTGTTCGAACGTTGTCCGTTCGTTATACGCTCCTTCTTCGTTAAGCAGTTCCTCTATGTCCAACTCTTCGTCAATCGTAGTCATAGAT
>JAJPZF010000276.1 GCA_021204545.1 Prevotellaceae bacterium | reverse complement strand
GGCGTGGCAACGTCGGGGCTGGAGATGACGCAGAACGCCATGCGCCTCGGCTGGAGCGAGGAGGAGGTGGACGAGCGCCTGCACAGCATCATGCGCAGCATACACGAGCAGTGCGCCCGCTACGGCAGGCAGCCCGACGGCCACATCGACTACGTGCGGGGAGCGAACATAGCAAGCTTCATGAAGGTGGCCAAGGCGATGATGGCCCAAGGCATAGTGTGAGCCGCCTTAAGCCCTACTGCTACCCTTCGGACAACCCCTTGCGAGGGGTTCAGTTGAACCCCTCGCAAGGGGTCCAGTTGAACCCCTCGCAAGGGGTTGCCTGAAGGGTGTTACTGAGGGACCACGAAGCCTACGATACGGCCGCCATAAAAGGCAGCCCACAGTGGCCGCGGGCAGTCAATTATAGCTACCTTTGCCAGTGCCAACCCTAACAACCTAAGCTATGAGGACTCTCCTTTCCATCCTGCTCGCACTCACGGCAGCCGCCGCCCTCGGGCAGACACGCCAGCTCGGCAGCCCCGACGGACGGCTGCTGATGACCCTCACCGTCGACGACGGCAAGCCCCTCTACTCGCTCACCTACGACGGCCAAGCCATGCTCCTGCCAAGCCCACTGGGCCTGACCGCCGACGCAGGCGACTTCAGCCAAGGCCTCACGCTGCTTGGCACCGAGGAGAGCGTGTACACCGACGACTACCAGCTGGACCGCTCGAAGGTCTCCAAGGTGCATTACGTCGCCAACGAGCTGCGGGCCACGCTGATGAACGCCGACGGGAGGCAGTTCGACATCCTCTTCCGCCTGAGCGACAACGACCTCGCCTTCCGCTACGAGCTTCCCTCGTGGACGGACGGAGGGGACGGCACGAAGATGTCCGTGCGCATAATGACGGAGGCTACTGGTTACCGCCTGCCCCAAGGGACGACGAGCTTCCTCTGCCCCCAGTGCACGCCGATGAAGGGATGGAGGCGCACGAAGCCCTCGTACGAGGAGGAGTACCAGTACGACGAGCCTCTGACAACGCCCTCGAAGTACGGCGTGGGCTACACGTTCCCCTGCCTCTTCCACGTTGGCAGGGACGGCTGGGTGCTCGTCTCTGAGACGGGCGTGGACAGCCGTTACTGCGCGAGCCGCCTCTCCGACCTTAGGGCTGACGGCACTTATAAGCTGGAGTTCCCCCTGCCAGAGGAGAACAACGGCAACGGCACGGTGGAGCCTGCCTTCGCCCTGCCCGGGACGACGCCCTGGCGCACGCTCACCGTGGGCAACTCGCTTAAGCCCATAGTGGAGACCACCTGCCCGTGGGACAACGTCGCGCCACGCTACGAGAGCCGGCACACTTACCAGTACGGCAAGAGCGGCTGGAGCTGGATACTGTGGCAGGACGAGAGCATCCGATACGACGACCAGGTGCAGTACGTCGACATGGCAAGGGCGATGGGCTTCCCGTTCATCCTCGTGGACTGCGGCTGGGACAAGACGATGGGCAAGGAGGGAATAGAGAGGCTGGTCAGCTACGCGGGGCAGCAGGGCGTTGGCGTGTTCCTCTGGTACTCGTCGAGCGGCTGGTGGAACAACATCGAGCAAAGCCCTACGAACGTCATGAGCGACCCGATAAGGCGGAAGGCAGCGATGCGGTGGATGGCTGAGATAGGCGTTAAGGGCATCAAGGTGGACTTCTTCGGGGGCGACAAACAGGAGACGATGCGCCTGTACGAGCAGATACTCTCCGACGCCGACGACAACGCCCTTATGGTCATCTTCCACGGCTGCACGCTGCCCCGCGGGTGGGAGCGCATGTACCCCAACTACGTGGGCAGCGAGGCTGTGCTTGCGAGCGAGAACATGTACTTCGAGCAGCACTTCTGCGACGTTGAGGCGCAGAATGCGGCGACGCACCCGTTCCTGCGCAACACCGTGGGCTGCATGGAGTTCGGCGGCTGCTTCCTTAGTCATCACCTCAACCGAGGCAACGACCCCGAGAAGGGAGGAAGCGTGCGCAAGACGACCGACACGCACGAGCTTGCCACAACCGTCCTCTTCCAGAACCCTGTGCAGAACTTCGCAATAGCCCCCGAGAACCTCGGCGGGGAAGGAGGAGCGCCCGAGCTGTGCCTCGACTTCCTCAGGGACGTTCCCACGACGTGGGACGAGACGGTCTTCGTCGACGGCTACCCGGGAATGTACTGCGTGATAGCCCGCCGCAGCGGCAGCCGCTGGTACGTGGCAGGCAACAACGCCACGGGCGACAACCTCACGCTTAAGCTCCAGCTGCCCATGCTCAGGAAGGACGGCGAGGCCAAGCTCTACCGCGACAACAGGAAGACCCGCGAGCCAGTGCTGCAGAGCATAAGGCTGAAGGGCAGCGCGCTCACCGTCTCAATGCCAGACGGCGGCGGCTTCGTTCTGGCGCAATGACACAACAAAGGCTCTCACCCTTTCGGCGAGAGCCTTTGCCTTGTTCCTTACGGTCAACTTTCTACCCAAGGGAGATAGCTCCG
>JAJPZF010000236.1 GCA_021204545.1 Prevotellaceae bacterium | reverse complement strand
CCCCTGAAGGATCTCGACCCCTGCCTGCGCTTCGTCTTCCTCACGGGCATAACCAAGTTCTCGCAGCTGAGCACCTTCAGCGAGCTGAACAACATACTCAATATAAGCATGGACGAAGAGTACGCCTCCATCTGCGGCATAACAGAGGAGGAGATGCTCTTGCGGATGAAGCCCGGCATTGAGCGCCTGGCAGAGAAGGAGGAGCTAACGTACAACGAGGCGGTGGAGAAGCTGAAGTCCACCTACGACGGCTACCACTTCACCTGGCCCTCGCCCGACATCTACAACCCCTTCAGCCTGCTCAACGCCCTGTCCGCCAGCAGGCTGGACTACTACTGGTTCGGCAGCGGCACGCCGACCTACCTCATAGAGACGCTGCGCAAGTTTGATGTCGCTCCCGAACAGATTGGAGGCCAGTATGCGCTGCCTTCCGCATTCGACATTCCGACCGAGATGATGAAGAAGGTAACGCCTCTGTTCTATCAAAGTGGCTATCTCACCATAAAGGGCTACGACGAGGACACGGGAGAGTACCTCCTCGACATTCCCAACAGGGAAGTGCGGGTGGGACTGATGGAAAGCCTCCTCGAAGACTATGTGCCGGGCATAGAAGAGGGGAGCATGAGCATCGTCTCGAAGCTGTACAAGAACATCAAATACGGCAGACTGGAAGAAGCCCTCCGGCTGCTACAGACCTTCCTCTCCACCATCCCCTACACCGAGAACACTAACTACGAGGGGCACTACCAGTCGCTCCTCTACGTCATCCTCACCCTCCTGGGCTTCTACGACGTGGACATCGAGGTGCGCACAGCCAAGGGCAGGGTGGACATGGTGCTGCAGACGGGAGGCAGGATATACCTCTTCGAGCTTAAGTTCAACAAGAGCTCACAGGAGGCCGTAAGGCAGATAGACCTGAGGAACTACCCCAGCCGCTTCGCCCTCAGGGGGCTGCCCGTGGTGAAGGTGGGACTGAACTTCGACCTCGACAGCCACACCCTCGCCGACTGGACCATAGTATAGAAGAGTCAGGGTAAGCCTCACTCCCCCGCCACAGCCCACTATAGCCCCAACGGGGCTGCACATGGTAGCCGCCAGAAACGCGGAGCGTTTCCCGAAGGCAATCGACCAAAAGCGAGAGACAGAGCAAGCTCGCTTGCTCTTACGAGCGCCGAGAGCTGGCAAGCTCTCCAAAGGACAACGCTCGTGCAAGCGAGATCAATGGAGCTTGCTCCGATTGCCGAGCGCAGCCGAGTGTCGCCGAAGGCCACGAATATCTCGCGAAGCGAGATCGCCAAAGGCATAGGGCAACAACGCAATAATAGCCCCAACATTTCTCCCCCGATATTTGGGAAAGCTGAGGGAAATGCCCTACATTTGTCTGGCTTATCGCCAAGGATATGAACAGCTAACCCGAAACAAACTAACACTATGGCAACGACATTAAGGATAGGAGACCGCTCGGAAGACGGACAAGTCACAATTGTAGACGAGGACAGGCTTTGCTATGTTGTGAGAAGTAGTAGCAAAGGTGCGGTGGGTCTGCGCACAATATCCAAGGCGTTGCTTGAGGAATTTGTCATTTATTTCAGGCAACATCCCGATTCCAAACCGATTGAGGCAAGAAATGCCTTGGTGGGCAGGAGTGAAATCGACAAGTTTGAGTACGGATATTGTTCAACACTCTCTTCCTTAGCCAGAATGGAAATAGCGAAAAGCACAGGGATACCCCAAGTTTATCGGGAGAAAGGTGCAGTCCTCCAGCAGATATTCTATGGTGCGCCAGGCACGGGGAAGTCGCACGCCATCAAGGAGCGGACTGAGGCTTGGGAGAAGCGGGACAGAGTGGTCAGGACTACATTCCACCCCGACAGCGATTATTCCACTTTCGTCGGATGTTATAAGCCGACGACCGAGGAGGTTGTGAGGCACGGCAAGGACGACAACGAGACCACCGAGAAGGTTATCTCGTACGACTTTGTTGGCCAGGCATTTTTGTCGGCATACGTTGACGCATGGAAGGACAGGACGCAGCCTGAGTTCCTCGTGATTGAGGAGATAAACCGCGGGAACTGCGCCCAGATATTCGGGGATTTGTTCCAGTTGCTCGACCGCGGCGACGATGGCTACTCGGAGTATGCCATTAGGGCAGACAAGGATTTGCAGAAGTACTTGGAGGCGGCGTTCAAAGAGATAGATATCGCAGATTATCCCAAGGTGAAGGCGGGCACGGAGCTGCTTCTTCCCTCGAATCTCCGCATTTGGGCAACGATGAACACAAGCGACCAGTCGCTCTTCCCCATCGACTCGGCATTCAAGCGCCGGTGGGACTGGAAATACATCCCCATTGCGCAGGGAGAGACTGGGGGCGTGCCGCTCGAATGGCGTGTGGAGGCTGGCGGGAAGCTTTACGACTGGTGGGATTTCCTCACGAGGATCAACAAGATTGTGCTTGACACCACCAACTCTGCCGACAAGCAAATGGGCTTTTTCTTCTGCAAGGCGAA
>JAJPZF010000036.1 GCA_021204545.1 Prevotellaceae bacterium | reverse complement strand
ATGGCAAGCACGTGACCGCGCCGCAGACGGGCGTGAACATCATCCGCTATTCCGAGGGCACTGCGAAGAAAGGGCTTGTGAAGTAAGCGACAACTCTATTAAAAGGAAAGCCCCGACCGCAAGGAAACGGCCGGGGCTTTCTTTTGTTTCCGTCCATCGGTGGCGAAGGAAAAGCTGCAAGTTCTCTGGGCTGTACATTCGCAGCCCTAAGCTTTTAAGAAATTCCCTTAAGCTTCTGCGCCGAGGACCCTAAGCTTTTGCGCCGATTCCCCTAAGCTTTTTCATTTTTTCCTTAAGCTTTTGCGACGGTTCCATTAAGGAAATGCGCCAAATGTACATGTGAACTTGCGGAAATGTATATGTGAACTTTAAATTTCTACATGTAAAGTTGAATGATGTCTTAAGTGTAGCGGAAATCGGTTAGGCAAGCGGGCGTATATGCCTAAGCTTTCGCCTAACACGAAGCAAAGATAATAAAAATCTCTCTGAATTGCAAGACAAGAGATGCACAGGGGCATTAATTGGCATAAGGGCGTAGCCAGCCCCGAAGGGGCAACACTTGGTAGCCGGGGGTCGAGCGTAGCGACACCCTCGGTTAAAACGTTTGCCTTGTCAGTGCCGAAGGTACTGCACATATTCGCCATGCCTTTTTGTATGCTTCTGGCATAAGGGTTGTACCTTCGGCACAAATTTGGTCGTGCCAACCAACCGGGGGTGTCGCTACGCTCGACCCCCGGCTATGCTTATGCAACCCCTTCGGGGTTAAACTTAGTCGGGACTTTCTGTGTTTTCGTCCATTAATTTTTATCTTTGCAAGTGCTTTGTTAAAGGGCAAGACTAACGAGTTTAGAGCATGGATAAAGGAGAAGCTATCGAATTAGCAAGGAAATACCAGTCCTTGGTGGCGGAGCATCTGCCGCTCAAGGCTCTTTACCTTTATGGCTCGTACAGTAAAGGTGGCTACACGGACGAGAGTGATATTGACATAGCCGTGGTGGTGGAGCGGCTGAGTGACAATTACCTAAAGGAAGCTTCTATGCTTTGGCGGCTGGGAGACAAGGTTAGCTATCTAATCGAACCAGTTCTCCTTACCGAGGACATCAACAATCCCCTCTACTACGATATACTGAAGACGGGAATAGCGATATAGGCTCGCCCGAAAACCTTCGGGATTATTCAGACAATCTCCAGCCCCAGCTCGTTCTCCATATCAGCGAGGGCGGGGTTCTCTTCCTTCATCTTATTAAAAAGATAAGGCTTGCTGAACGCCTGCCGCGCTTGCTCGGGCTTCACGAGCACGATGGTCATCCTCACGTCGCCCTTGCCTATGTGCCTCGACACGAAACGCTCGATGTCCGCCTTCCGCTTGCTTAGCTCGGCCTCAATCTTGTCGCTGCCCGCGGTCACCTGGAACTCGCTCTCCGACACACGCTTCGGCAAGACACCGAGCAGGCGGTTGGCGGTTGCCACGTCGGTGGGCTTGAGGGCGTTGGCGAACTGCTGCCAGCATTGTATCAGGTTGCCGTCGGTAAGCTTCCCGCGGTCAGTGACGTAAAACGAGGCGGCCTCGCTCACCATCGTGGGGGCTTCGTCCTTCGGGGCGGTCTCTTTCTGCTGAATGCACACGGAGTCAAGTGCGACAAGATGCTTATTCGGAGCTGACTCAGCGGCAGCCCTAAGCGGCGACGCCGGAGCAGTCGGGGCAGGCTTGGATGCTGCGGCGGCGGGACTTGAGGAAGCGTTTGCGTGAGCGTTTGTGGCGTTGCCGGCAGAGGTCGGGGCTATGGGCTTAATCTCAACCTTCGGTCCCTTGTCAGCCTTAGGCGCATTGCCCGTTGCAAGCAGCTGCGCCATCTCTATCAGGCAAAGCTCCACTTGCAGGCGTTTGTTGCGGCTCTGCCGATAGCTGAGGTCGCAGGTGTTGCACAGCTTCAGGGCTTCGAGCAGGAAGGAGGGAGGGCAACGGCGTGCTTGCTCGCTGTATTGCTTCTGCACCGACTGGCTCTGCTCCAGCAGGCAGAGCGTCTGCGGGTCGCGGCAAACGAGCAGGTCGCGCAGGTGGGAGGCGAACCCGTTTATGAAGTTGCCGCCGTCGAAACCCTTGCGCAGCACCTCGTCGAACAGCAAGAGCGAAGCCTCAACCTGCCCGCTGAGGGCGAGGTCGACAAGGCGGAAATAATAGTCAGTGTCGAGGACGTTGAGGTTTTGCAGCGCGCTCTGGTAGGTTATGTCGCCGCCCGTGAAGCTCACCATCTGGTCGAAGATGGACAGGGCGTCGCGCATCCCGCCGTCCGCCTTGCGGGCAATCAGGTTGAGGGCCTGCGGCTCGGAGGTGTAGCCCTCCTTGTCCGCCACGTATTGCAGGTGGTCCACGGTGTTCTGCACAGAGATCGGGGCGAAATCGTACACTTGGCAGCGGCTCAGTATCGTGGGCAGTATCTTGTGCTTCTCGGTCGTGGCGAGGATGAATATGACGTACGAGGGCGGCTCCTCAAGCGTCTTGAGGAAA
>JAJPZF010000094.1 GCA_021204545.1 Prevotellaceae bacterium | reverse complement strand
GGGTACACAAAGATATGAGACACTGCATTTACCTGATCATGGCGTTAATGCCGCTGACAGCAGGGGCGGAAAGCATCGACATCAAGACGCTTCGGGTGACAGAGCCCATCACGTCGCCCGCGCCATTCTCCACTGACAGCACCGACGTGCTGGGCAAGTCCTGGGACGAGCCCTCGCGGCTGCTGGACGGAATCGTCAACCTCTCGGCCTGGAAGCAAGGCAAGGAGACCACCGACAGCATTATCAAAGCCCCAACCACTGACGCAGTACGCTTGGCTGGCTTCACGGTGGAGAACCGCGACTTCACTAAGATTTCCGTGAAAGCTTTGGGAAACGGGCGGAAAGACTTGTATATCGACGGCGAAAAGCGCGCTGACTTTGACCTAAAGCCAGGCAGACATGAGGTGGTGATCGCCCTGCTGCAGGAGGCTGGCAAGGCGGACACGCTGAGGGTAAGCGTGGAGAGTGAGACAGAACTCGATATCAACCCCACTTGGAAGCAACCCTACACGCTTGAGACGCTGATGAACGGGGAGCGGATGGGCAGCGTGAGGATCAGCGCGGACGGGCAGTACCTTGTGCTCGACAAGACGATGACGAGCCCAGACGCCAAGGTGGAGCAAAGCAAATGGCTGATTGACCTCGGCAGCGGCAACCGCACTTCTGTGCCTGACTTTATGCAGTGGACGAGCAAGGGGCATCAGTATATGATGAGCCACAGCAACGGAAGCGGAGCGACCACCTACGAGCTTGTGGATGCTGCCACGGGCAAGAGCGAGACGCTGCTCACCACAGAGTGCAAGGACAGGGGCTACCTGCTGCCGGGAGAGAGGCAGATGCTCATCTTCAAGCGAACGGAAGGGCCGAAGGAGGACAAGGATGTGTTCCAAGTCCTGATGCCTGACGACCGACAGCCAGGCTGGAGAGACCGCAACAACATCGCCCTGCTCGACATAGAAAGCGGGCAGCTTCGCACCATAACACAAGGGCAGCGCGACGTGAGCGCAGACTTAAGTCCCGACGGAAAGAAGATGCTGCTGACCATCAGCGAGAACGAGATAACCGAGCGTCCCTTCATCTTCTTCACCGCCATCGTGCTTGACTTGGAGACTATGCAGGCCGACACGCTCTTCACGCACGACGGCTTCGTGGCACAGGGACGGTGGAGCCCCGACGGCAAGAGCGTGGTGTTCCAAGGCAGCCCAGAGGCGTTTGGCGGCATAGCCAACCGTGTTCCCGAAGGCATGACACCAAGCATGATAGAGCAGGAGCTGTTCCTCATCAAGCTGCCCTCGAAGGAGATCGTGCCGCTCACCGTTGACCTCGACCCAAGCATCATAAGCTGGGAGTGGAGCAAGGCAGACGGCATGATATACGCCCTGTGCGAGAACCGTGACAACCAGGACATCTTCCGCATCGACCCGCAGACCTGCCAAGCCACTATGCTTAAGCTAAGCGAGCGGTTCGTCTTGCGCTTCTCACTTGCCGAGGACTCCCCCACCCTCGCATACTGCGGGCAGGGGCACTCCAACAGCGACCGCCTATATGTGGTCAACCTGAAGAGCGGCAAGGAGCAGCTGGTGGAAGACCTCGACGCCCGGAGGATGAAGGACATTGAGCTTGGCGAGTTCGGCGAATGGAACTTCAAGGCGGAGAGAGGCGACACCATTTACGGACGCTACTATCTGCCGCCCCGCTTCGACCCCTCCAGGAAGTACCCTATGCTGGTCTACTACTATGGCGGTTGCAGCCCTGTGGGGCGCTATCTCGACAGCTACTACAGCTTCCACGGCTGGGCTGCTATGGGCTACGTGGTGTACGTCATCCAGCCTTCGGGCTGCACGGGCTTCGGGCAGGAGTTCTCAGCCCGCCACGTCAACGCTTATGGAGACTACACGGCTGACGACATTATACAAGGCACGAAGCAGTTCTGCGCAGAGCACACTTGGGTCAACGCCGACAAGATTGGCTGCCTTGGGGCTTCGTATGGTGGCTTCATGACGCAGTACCTACAGACGCAGACCGACATCTTTGCGGCAGCCGTCAGCCACGCAGGCATAAGCGACCCTTCAAGCTACTGGGGCTACGGCTACTGGGGCTACAGCTACAGCGCAGTGTCGGCGGCTAACAGCTACCCCTGGAACAACCCGCAGCTCTTCAACGACCACGCACCGCTTAACCTGGCAGACCGTGTGCACACGCCCATCCTCTTTATGCACGGCAACGCCGACACCAACGTTCCTATCAACGAGAGCATACAGATGTTCACCGCCCTTAAGATACTGGGGCGTGAGTGCGCCTTCGTCACCGTCGACGGGCAAGACCACCACATCCTCGACTACAACAAGCGCATCAAGTGGCAGGACACGATATACGCCTGGTTCCAGAAGTGGCTCAAGGACGACCCCTCGTGGTGGGAGGCGATGTACCCGACAAAGAACCTGAAGTAAATGCTTTACCCCGAGAACATAGAGCATAAGCTGGGCTTCGACGAGATACGCACGCTGCTCAAGGGGCA
>JAJPZF010000137.1 GCA_021204545.1 Prevotellaceae bacterium | reverse complement strand
ACGCCACTATGCTGTCCGCCATCACTTACATGGCTATCCCCGCCAAGGCGTATGCCACGAACTGGACCTACTACCCGATGCTCGTCACCATACTGCTCGTTTCCTTCCCCGTCATACGCTACTACCTGCCGTACTTCCGCAAGCTTAACATCACCAGTGCCTACGAATATCTTGAGCTGCGCTTCAACGCGGCCACCCGCCTGCTCGCCTCTGGGCTGTTCATCGTCTTCATGGTGGCGCGCATGGCCCTCGTGCTTTACCTCCCGTCGTTGGCGTTGACGGCGGTGACGGGCATCGACATACGCGCGTGCATCATGCTAATGGGCGCCGTCACCATCGTCTACTGCACGATGGGCGGCGTGGAGGCTGTCATCTGGGGCGACGTCATTCAGGGCATCATCCTCGTCGGGGGAGCTTTCTTCGCAGCCTTCTATTTGTTCGCGCACACCGAAGGCGGCTTCGCGGGCGCTATGCACTTGGCTGTCGACGGAGACAAAATGCGCCTCTTCGAGTGGAGCCTTGATTATAGGAGCGTCACCTTTTGGGTCGCCATCATAGGCGGCTTGGCGAACAACCTCATCTCCTACACGAGCGACCAGACTGTGATACAACGCTATCTCACCACGAAAGACTTGCCGAGCGCCCGCAAGAGCATACTCACCAACGGGGTGATGTGCGTCGTCATCTCCATCGTCTTCTATTTCATCGGCACGGGGCTCTATACCTTTTATAAGACGAACCCCGAGCAGCTCGACTTCACTATGCAGAAGGGCGACGCCATCTTCCCGTTCTTCATGATGAGCCAACTGCCCGCGGGGCTCGCGGGCTTGCTTATCGCGGCCATCTTCGCGGCTACGATGAGCACCATAAGCAGCAACATCAACTCCATCTCCACGGCTTTCGGCATCGACTTCGTCAAGCGTTTCCGCCCGTCGATAAGCGAGCGCGCGCTGCTCCGCGTGGCTCGCGCGACGTGCGTCGCCTGCGGGCTGGTGGGCGTCGGCATCGCTTTGCTCATGGCAACGTGGGACATCCTCTCGCTGCTCGACTACTTTAACACCATCCTCGGCCTGCTGACGAGCGGGCTTGGCGGACTGTTCTTCATGGGCGTCTTCCTCAAGCGCATCGACGGACGCTCAGCTCTCGTCGGCTTCATCGTAGGCACGCTTGTGGTCTTCTGGATGCAGTTCCGCACCGACGCCTCCCTGTTCCTCTTCGGCGCTGTAGGCATGGCGGTGAGCGTGCTGACGGGTTGGCTCCTCAGCCTCTTTCGTAAAGCAAAACCCCAAACATAATGATTGACTTCAAGGCGTTAGCCCGGCAGTACAAGAGCGAGCTGCTGGACAGGGTGATGCCCTTTTGGACAGAGAAGAGCATCGACCGCGAGTGCGGAGGCTTCTTCACGTGTATCGAGCGCGACGGGCAAGTGTACGACACGGACAAGTTCATCTGGCTGCAAGGGCGCGAGGTTTGGATGCTCGCCACCTTGTACAATAGGGTGGAACGTCGCAAGCAGTGGCTCGACGCCGCCATCCAAGGTGCGGACTTCCTCATGAGGCACGGACACGACGGCAACCTCAACTGGTACTTCTCGCTCACCCGTGAGGGCGAGCCGCTCGTGCAGCCGTATAACATCTTCTCCTACACCTTTGCCGTCATCGCCTTCGGCCAGCTATGGCGCGCCACCGGCAACAAAGCCTACGCCGACATCGCAAAGAGGACTTTCGACATCGTTCTCGAGAAGCGCGCCAACCCCAAAGGGCAGTGGAGCAAGGCCGTACCCGGCACACGGCAGCTCAAGACGTTTGACCTGCCGATGATCCTCTGCAACGTCGCGCTCGAGATTGAGGAGCTTCTCGAGCCCGCCTTCCTTCAGGAGACCATCAACCTTTGTCTCCGCGAGGTCCTGGACGTGTTCTACCGCCCCGAGTTGGATATGATTGTGGAGTGCGTCGCCACGGACGGAAGCCTCGTCGACTGCCACGAGGGGCGCTTGCAGAACCCCGGGCACGCCATCGAGGCAATGTGGTTCGTGATGGATCTCGGCAGGCGACTGGGCAGGCGAGACCTTGTCGACAAGGCTGTGCACATCGCCCTGAGGGAGGTTGACTACGGGTGGGACAGGCAATGGGGAGGCATCTTCTACTTCATGGACCGCCTCGGACGGCCCTTGCAGCAGCTGGAGTACGACCAGAAGCTTTGGTGGGTGCACATCGAGGCTCTCATAGCGATGATAAAAGGCTACGAGCTGACGGGCAACACGGAATGTCTCGAGTGGTTCGAGCGTGTGCACGACTACGTGTGGCAGCACTTTGTCGACCCTCTCTACCCCGAATGGTTCGGCTACCTCAACCGCCGCGGCGAGCCGCTTCTCACGCTTAAGGGCGGCAAGTGGAAAGGCTGCTTCCACGTGCCGCGCGGCTTGCTGGAGGTGTGGCAGACACTGGAGCGCATTAACTCACGCGGGTAATGCTGCCTCGCTGGCTCGTCATCCTGACGCTCTTGCTTTGCCTGCCATCGGGGGCGCGGGCACAAAGCACTTCCGCCCACAAAGGCGACGTGGCGGGGGCCTACCCCTTTCTCTTCTACGACCCCGCCGAGGGCGACACGCCGCCGGACGCCCATTTTCCGCTGCTCATCTTCCTGCACGGGGCGAGCCTCTGCGGCAACAACCTGAACAAGGTAAAGCGCTACGGGCCCTTCGACGCAATGCAGAAAGGCATCAACATCGATTGCTATGTGCTCGCGCCCCAGAACCCGGGCGGCTCGTGGAAGCCTGAGAAGATATGGAAGGCAGTGGAGTGGGCCCAGCAGCATTACCACGTCGACTCAACACGCGTCTATGTCTACGGCATGAGCCTCGGCGGCTACGGCACCATCGACTTCGCGGCCACCTACCCCGACCGCGTTGCGGCCGCGATGGCCATCTGCGGCGGGGGCAGCGTCTCACAGCTTGGCAACCTCTCGAAGCTGCCCTTGTGGATACTCCACGGCACTGCCGACCGTGCCGTACCCATCAAAGAATCCGAACGCGTGGTGGCTGCCATCAAGGCCACGGGCGACGACTCGCGGCTCATCTTCACACGGCTCGCGGGCGTGGACCACGGCAGGCCCGCCCGCATCTTCTACATAGCGGAGACCTACGACTGGCTGTTCTCCCACTCCACGCAGGATGAGGACCGCGCCGTGTGCCGCGACTTCGAGATCACCGCGCAAATGCTTGAGCGAGCTTACTCGGCGATGAAGGACGTGGACTATGAGAGGGAGTGAGCCCTACGCCCTTTACGTTGACGACGACCTCCAGCGGCTCAGCGACGAGGAGATCGCGAGCCTCATCAGCCAGTTTCCAAGGCAACGCAGGGAACGGCTGCTTGCCTACCGCAACCTCTCCGCCCGTCGGCAGGGCGCGCTTGCCTATCTTCTGCTCCGCGAGGCACTGCGCGAACGCTTTGGCCTCGAAGCGCCAGACTTCGCCTTCAACGAGCACGGCAAGCCCTTCTTCCCGAATTATCCCGACATTCACTTCAACCTTAGCCACTGCCGCGACGCAGTAGCCTGCGCCCTCAGCCGTGAGCCAGTCGGCGTGGACATCGAGAGCATCCGCACCGCCAAACCGGCTCTCGTCAGCCACACAATGAACGAGGAGGAGGCGCGCACAATCCTCTCCGCCCCCCAGCCCAATCTCCAGTTCACCATCCTCTGGACGCGGAAGGAGGCCCTTCTCAAGCTCCGCGGCACCGGCATCGCGGCCGACCTCGCGGGCGTGCTGAGCGATTGCGGCGCGCGCATCGACACCACCGTCAGCGGCACCTATGTCTGCTCCGTGGCGCAACATGCCGCCGGGCGCAACCCCCGGTTATTATAGAGAGTACCCTCGGCACTCAATAAGGCCATCGCCTTTACCGACAGCCTAAAGGCAAGCGGCTATCATAGTCGAACCACCTTCGGGGCTTGCCTCCGGCATTGCGCGCGCGAGGGTGAACCACATTCGGGGCTTGCCTCCGGCACTTGCCGGCTAACGGCTCTCGCCCGTTGTCTCCGAGGCTTGCGCCTCGTCCCGAGAGGCCAAACGCAGCAGTAGAGCCTCCGCCGCGTCGATTACCTGCCGCCCGCGGGCCTCTTCGGGCGAGAGCCCGGCAGCAGGCGTGAGGGGCTGCGGCCTTGATGGCCGTTTGGGCGGCAGCTGCGAGTTGAAATACTCCGTCTCGCGGCGCAGCCTCTCTGCGACAGTGGCGCGTCGCGGCACGAACCTGTACTTGGCGTCGCGGCCCAAGTCGCGGAAGCGCTTGCCGGGACGCCAGTTGACGCTCACGCCCCGTATGTGCTTCCCCGGGTCGAAGCTTTCCGTCGACTCCGCCCCCTTGCTCTTGATGACGCAATAAAACGTGCCGAGGTCGCCCAGCTCAACGCGGTCGCCGTCGAGCAAACGCTCCCTCATGCAGTCGACAACGGCGCAGACCACCGAATACACCTCAGCGCGGTCCTGCACCGAAGTGTGCCTCGCGACGTACTCCATAATGGCCTCCGCGCCGCAGACCCTTGTGTACTGCGCCGTGGCATACACCTTCCTCTTCGGGCCCTTCTTGCCGGGGTTCGCCGTCTTGAAGCCCAAACTGTAATTGATGCTCATGCTCGCTTTGATTTATCAATGAATTTCCGTATCTTTGCAACGTACTTCCAGGGTGTTCTCCTCGAGCGTAAAGTTAGCGAAAAGCCGCAAGTTAACGCGACGACACGGAAGAGGAATTACGGTACAGCAAGGGAGTACCGAAAAACCTAACTACCTTTTCACCAAAACCTAATTAGGTTTCCGGCAAAACCTAATTAGGTTTTTGCCGACATCTAATTAGCTTTTGCCCTGCTCGCCGCTTGTCGCCGGCCTGGCGCAAGCTTGTCGTCGGCCTTAACGCGACGGCGCGTCGGGCGACAACTCGATGAGCGTGACGCGACGGCCCGAAGGGCGAGCCGCGACGGCCAGCGGCCGACGCGCCGCGGCTCAATGTTTTTCGCTGTCCTTGCGCGTGAGAACAGGGGAGGAGGCCGCGGAGCGTCTCGCATTCGGCAGGGAAACGGAGCCGCGGCTCGACAATATAATAAGGTACACGCGCACGCGCGAGGTTGGCATACGGCTGCCGGTGACAGAGGCAAGGGACACGGGCGCCGGGCCCTGAGGCAGGAAGCCGCGGGCGAATTTATTTGTGGTTAACGCGCTATGGTTCACGGATAATGCCTATATTTGCGGCGATGATAAACGCGAAAAACCGAAAGCCTATGTAGAATAGCACGGAAAGGACATCTGAAAAGAAGGCGTTAGCTTAGTTCTTGCTTCCTTGAAATCTCCAATTCTCGAAGTATCCAAGAGTGAAAGTTAATACTCACGCGCGCAGCGTGGGCTTTTACTTGTTTATGGATACATGGTGTTTGGAGATACCGAAGGAAGCGTAGACGAAGTTATTGGTCCACGTTTTTTTATTGTCCCACAACCGAGCCTCCGGGCTGCTCAGCACGATGCAAACACTCATAAACAATTAACACCTAACAACAAGATCATGAAGAAAGCCTTATTCCTGTGCCTCGCGGCACTCACGACGCAAGCACGCTGCCTGGCCTACGACGCCAAGATCAGCGTCGAAGGTAAAGACAGTATCTGCTACAACCTCAACAGGGACGCCAGGACAGCCGAGGTGACCTACCTCGCGTTTGAGAGCCTCAACTCCACTGCCAACCAGTACGCTTACTCCGGCAACCTTACCATCCCCTCGTCGGTGGCTTACGATGGCATCACTTACACGGTGACGGGCATCGGCGAGTACGCTTTCCTGCGCTGCACGAACCTTACCAGCGTGACGATACCAAGCACGGTGAGAAGCGTCAGCGACAAAGCGTTCAGGTTCTGCACAGCGTTGCAAACCATCAGCGTTGAGGAGGGAAACACGAACTTCTGCGCTGTCGACGGCATACTCTTCGACGCTGACACGACCACGCTGATAAAGGTGCCCTCCGCCATCACCGCGCTGGGGAGCTACCATGTAGCCTCGACAGTGACGGAGATAAAGGACTACGCCTTCGAGAGCTGCGCGCAGCTCGACTCGCTGTTCATTCCGGCCTCGGTGACGAGCATCGGCGTGGGCGCCTTCAGGAAGTGCACCGGCCTGAAGACGATCGCTGTGGACGAGGAGAACGAATGCTATTACTCGGGCGAGGACAGCGTGCTGTACAACCTGGGGATGACGGAGCTCATCAAGGTGCCCTCGGCGAAGACGGACATCAGCACGTACGAGATACCCGAAACCATCGAGAGCATAGCGCCTTACGCCTTTGACTATTGCGACAGCCTTACAAAGATGACGCTCCCTGGCTCTGTCACCTCCGTGGGCCGCTACGCTTTCAGCTTCTGCACGGGCCTGAAGACGGTGAGCATCCCCAGCACCGTCACGAGCCTGGAGGCCGCCGCCTTCCGCGGCTGCGGCAGCCTGCAGTCGTTTGCCATCCCCGAGGGCGTGACAGTTGTCGCCGATTCCTTGCTCAACCTCTGTAGCAGTGTCACGGAGATAAGCATCCCAAGCTCCGTCACGGAGATCGGTCACGGCGCGTTCGACTTCTGCTGCCAGCTCGCGTCCGTCAGCATCCCCGGCTCGGTGACGACAATCGGCGAGGAGGCGTTCCGCAGCTGCGAGGCCCTGACCTCCCTGACTGTCCCCAGCTCAGTCCTGAGCATAGGCGACGCCGCCTTCAGGCAATGCTCCGCGCTGAAGGAAGTGTCGCTGCCCAACTCGCTTTTGAAGCTGGGCGCGTATGCGTTCTGCTACTGCACGAGCCTCGCCGAGTTGACGCTCCCCAGCTCCATTGAGAGCATAGAGCCTTACACCTTTGCCTATTGCGGCGACCTTGGGAAGGTGACGGTCCCCAGCTCCGTTACCAGCATAGGCGACTATGCGTTCTACTTCTGCGACACGCTCGCAACCGTCAACATCCCCGACGCTGTCGTGAGCATAGGGAGCAACGCTTTCTGCGGCTGCACGCAGCTTTCCTCGGTCACGATCCCCAGTTCCGTGAAGAGCATCGGCGAGGCGGCGTTCCAGGAATGCAGCGGTCTCACGGAGTTGACACTGCCCAGCTCCGTCGAGGAGATAGGCGACGCGGCGTTCTATATGTGCAGTGGCCTGGGCTCCATCGCGATTCCCGGCTCCGTCACGAGCATAGGGCCGCGCACGTTCCTCTATTGTAGCGGCATGACGAGCGTCACCATCCCCGGCTCTGTCACGAGCATAGGCGACCAGGCGTTCGAGTATTGCACAAGCCTCCCGGCAGTGAGCATCCCCAACTCGGTCCAGAGTATCGGGGCGGCCGCGTTCTATTACTGCGACTCCCTCACCAGCGTGTCGCTGGGCAGCGGGCTTGCGTCGATAGGCTCCAGCGCCTTTGAGTATTGCCAGAACCTGACAAGCGTGACCTCGCTCAACGCGGCTCCGCCCGTGTGCCAGGACAACGTGTTCCTGCATGTCGACACGAAAGCCTGCAAGCTCATCGTGCCTGAAGGCGCCCGCGAAGCCTACGCCAAGGCGGACACGTGGCAAGAGTTCCTCACCGTGGAGGAAACAACGGGCATCACTGCGGCCTCGGCGGCCGACGGCGAGAAGATCGCTACCCGATACTCTATCGACGGCAAGCAGTTGAGCGCACCGCAAAGGGGCGTGAACATCATCCGAGAGAGCGACGGCACGGTGAAGAAGGTGCTGGTGAGATGAGACCCTAATGAGATGACGATATGAAAGACTATAAATAGTAATACAAACCATTGATTGGGCCGCCCCCGGTACGTGAAGTATAGGGGGCGGCTTTCGTTGCGGGCGGCCGCGACATCGAGAGGAAATGTATTTTTTTTTTTATGGCTTTTGTGAGAACGAAAGCAGAGAAAGGCTACCTTTGCACCGAAATGAAAGCAAAATCTTTGGTTGCCGGCGCGGCATTGCAAGGAAGCGACATCCCAGCTCTCAGCCGCCCGCGCCATAACCCTTTGATTGGCAAGCACTAACGACAACGCAAACGGACACCAAAACCTTTCGGGAACGAAAGGGAAGCATTGTGAAATAAACCCCTAACAACAAAAACATGAAACGAATCGCTTATTTAATGATGATCTTGCTCTTGCCCGCAGTGAGCGCGCTCGGCCAAGATGACGAGGACAACGGGTACTTCAAGAAGAGGTACGCGAACATTAGCTTCAGCAAGTCAACACTCGAGCAAGGCTTGCTTTCAGTGAAGAGCAACTACGGCCTCTCCCTTTCGGTGGGCAGGACGTTCTACGTGACGAAGCCGCTGCTCAACATACTGCGGGTGGGAATAGACGCAACGTGGATAGACCTGAGCTACAGGAACTACGACGCTCCGTACTATGACCCTTATGATTCTTATGATTACCTGGGTCGCTACTATTCCAATACCAGAAGCTACTGGGACTATGGGGACTACTACGAAGATGACGACGACGAGAAGTTAAGCATTCACGAGTTGGGCATAGGCGTGCAGTTCGGACCGTCGATAACAATCAACCCGGTCAAGCAGCTCGACATTCACGCGTACTTGAGATACGCTCCGACGTTCGCCGCCTTCTATTACACTGACGGCATATTCCGCGGAGGTTATGGCTCATTCTGGACTGCGGGTTTGTCTGTGACTTACCGTTTCATTGGCCTCGGCATTGAAGGGAAGTTCGGCAGGACAAAAGTGGGCAACATAATTGAAGACGACGATGACGATGACGAGGACTATGGCTATGGAGGGTATAGCGTCAGCAGCTCGAACTGGAGCAAGAAGATGAAGACCCTCACCAACGGCTTCAGGATATACCTCGCCTTCAGGTTCTAAGTCAGGACACACGTGCCTTACCGCCAGAACAAGCAAGGCGCGGAAAGGACAGCACAATAGAATAGTAATACAACATTTTAGCATCATACCAGTTTATGATGATGCCGCTCCCGGTACGAGACGTATAGGGAGCGGCCTTTTCATTGAGCGCGGGCCTCGCGGGCGGGAAGCCTCGGGCGAATTTCTTTGTGGTTAACGCAATATGGTTCACGGATAATGCCTACATTTGCAACGACGAAGACCGCAAAACACAGAAAGCCTATGTAGCATAGCACGAAAAGGACATCTGAACGGAAGGCGTTAGCTTAATTCTTGCTTCCTTGAAATCTCCAATTCACGAAGTATCCAAGAGTGAAAGTTAATACTCACGCGCGCAGCGTGGGGATTTACTTGTTAAGGGATACATAGTGTTTGGCGATACCTCTGAAAGCGTAGACGAAGTTATTGGTCCACGTTTTTTTGTTGTCCACCCTCCGAGCCTCCTGGCAGCCAAACAAGAAGTAAACACTGACAAGCAATTAATACCGGGCGAATATGAAGAAGACCTTATCCCTGTGCATCGCGGCACTCTCAGCAGAAGCGCGCTGCCCGGCCCGCCACGCCAAGGCGGGCGGCAGCTGCCACTGCGCTGCCAGTGGCCCCGCCGCGAGCATAGCCGACGCGGCCTTCCGGCAACGCGCAATGCCCAGGAAAGCCGCGCGGACCGCCCGACAAGACAGTCGCCGGGCCAATGGCCCGAAAGGCGACAGACGAGTAGCACTATGAAATAGTGATACAAAAGGTTTTTATTCATCATATCAGTTTATGATGGGGCCGCTCCCGGTACGTGACGTATAGGGAGCGGCTTTCTTTGCGGCGCGCCTTGCGCCAAAGGCTGTGAGCCGGCGACTGGGCAGCGCCGCGGCGTCACGCTGCCGGTGACAGGCACTTGAGACAAAGGCGCTAACTGCGCGAAAGAGAGGGGGTGAGCGAGATTTCCCAGTGGTTAACGCTGCCAAGAATGCTGATAATGCCTACATTTGCAAGCACTCTTTTGGAAAAGGCAAATGAAGTTTAGAGCATGGACAAAGGAGAAGCTATCGAATTAGCAAGGAAGTACAAGGCGTTGGTAGCCGAGCATCTGCCGCTCAAAGAGCTTTACCTCTACGGCTCGTACAGCAAGGGAGGGTACACGGAAGAGAGCGACATTCACATCGCCGTGGTGGTTGAGCGGCTTGGCGACAATAACTTCAAGGATGCCTCTATGTTGTGGGGGCTTGGACGCAAGGTTAGCTATCTTATCGAGCCAGTGCTGCTGACGGAAGACGTCAACAACCCTCTCTACTACGACATTCTCAGGACGGGGATACGGATATAGTCGCCGCGCCCGCCTCCAACGTGGGCGAGATTGAAAATCTTGGGAGCGTGGCGTTGAAAATCTTGGGAGTTTTCGTAGCTTTGCAAGGAATGCAGACATAGGATGAAGAAGACTTTCAATATATATTGCGATGAGAGCTGCCACTTGCGGCACGACCATAAAAGATTTATGTTCATTGGTTCTGTAAGTTGCGCCTATCCACAAGTGAGACGACATTGCAGACAAATTGAGGAAATAAAACGAGCACACAACTTCTTCGCCGAGATTAAATGGAGCCATGTCTCGATGTCAAAGATAGACTTCTATCAAGACTTGGTGAATTATTTCTTTGACACGGACCTGCGTTTCCGTGCTATTGGCGTAGAGAAGAACGGCATTCCATGTGGCGAATATGGCGAAGGGTACGACGAATTCTACTATAAAACGGCATACCAATTACTTAACCACAAAATTAGCACACTCGACCACTACAATGTATACCTTGATAAGAAGGACACGCTTGGTCAATACAAAGTGC
>JAJPZF010000041.1 GCA_021204545.1 Prevotellaceae bacterium | reverse complement strand
GGCGGTGGCTATTCCCTCCCGTCCGCGGTAGTCAAGCGCCACCACTCCACAGTCCGAGAGCGGCAGCTCTATCTCTCCCTGGCATTGCTGGCGCGCCACACGTCCTGTCACGCTGCGGTCCACCTTGTTGGTGAGCCAGTCCTTGCACGCCACTGCCTCCATCTGCACCACCTGCTTCAGATAGTCTTTCACGAGGGCAGCGTCGTAGGTCACGTCCGCATAGTGACGCTCCACCGTCTCGTCGCGCATCACCGTCTTAGGCGAATGGCCGAACATCTGCGCCACGTCAAGGTCAAAGGGCCTCGTGCCGTCTCCCTGGCGGAAGGCGAAGTGCGCGTCGCCCGTTGTCTCGCCCACCACGTAGAGCGGGGCGCGCTCCCTCTCGGCTATGCGGCGCACGTGGTCTATATGCTCCTCCTCTATCAGCAGCCCCATGCGTTCCTGGCTCTCGTTGGCTATTATCTCCTTTGCCGAGAGCGTGTGGTCGCCTATGGGCAGTTTCGTCATGTCTATTATGCCGCCGCACTCCTCCACCAGTTCGCTCAGGCAGTTCACGTGGCCCGCGCTGCCGTGGTCGTGTATGCTCACCACGGGGTTCACCTCTTCCTCGCAAAGCGCCCTCACCAGGTTGTTCGCCCTCTTCTGCATCTCAGGGTTGGCTCGCTGCACGGCGTTCAGCTCTATGCCGCTGCTGTACCGTCCCGTGTCCACCGACGAGACGCTGCCGCCGCCCAGTCCTATGCGGTAGTTGTCTCCGCCCACCACCACTATCTTGTTCCCCTTCCGCGGGGTGCGTTTCAGGCAGTCGCGCCGTGTGCCGTAGCCCACGCCTCCTGCCAGCATTATCACCTTGTCGTAGCCATATTGCTCGTCCCTCTCCTCATGCTCGAAGGTGAGCAGACTGCCCGTTATCAGCGGCTGTCCGAACTTGTTGCCGAAGTCCGACGCGCCGTTCGACGCCTTCACCAGTATCTGTTCCGGGGTCTGGTAGAGCCATTTTCGTGGCGGCATCACGCTCTCCCATTGCCTCGACTCCCCGTCAGGGCGCGGATAGCTGGTCATGTACACCGCCGTTCCTGCCAAGGGCCACGAGCCCACTCCGCCGCCCATGCGGTCGCGTATCTCGCCCCCCGTGCCCGTAGAGGCTCCGTTGAAGGGCTCCACCGTGGTGGGGAAGTTGTGAGTCTCCGCCTTCAGGCTTATCACGCTCTCTATGTCCTTCACAGCGAAGTAGTCGCTCGTCGAGTGGTCCTGCGGGGCGAACTGCTCCACCACGGGTCCCTGCGCGAAAGCCACGTTGTCCTTGTAGGCGGAGAGTATGCGGTGGGGGTTCTCCCTCGTCGTGCTCTTTATCATGGCGAACAGGCTCTGCGGCTTCTCCTCCCCGTCTATCACGAAGGTGCCGCCGAATATCTTGTGGCGGCAGTGCTCGCTGTTTATCTGCGCGAAGCCGAACACCTCGCTGTCTGTCAGCTGTCGGCCCAGCTGCCGCTCTATGTCGTGCAGGTAGGCTATCTCCTCGTCGCTCAGCGCCAGCCCCTCCTCCTCGTTGTATTCCCTCAGGTCACTTATGTGCCTGATAGGTGCGGGCTTTATGTCCACGTGGAAGATGTCCTGCCCCAGCCCCTTGTACATGCGTTGCAGCATCGGGTCATATTCCGCCTCGGCAGACGCCACGGGGTGGTACTCCTCTATGCGGCTGATGCCGGTGAGCCCCATGTTTTGGGTGATTTCCACGGCGTTGGTGCTCCATGGGGTCACCATCTCCCTGCGTGGTCCCACGTAGTGGCAGTCTCTTAGGCTCCTCTCGTCCGCCACCGTGGCGTCGCCCAAGAGCCAGCGCAGTTTCGCCGTCTCCTCATCCGTGAGGGGGCGCTTGCTCTCTATGGCGACAATGTCCTTTTCTCTGGTTCTGAAGAATGTTATGGTCATAATTTTCCTGTTTTTTCTACATCTCCCAGCCGAGGGCGCTGGCCCCGAGCACGGCGGCGTTGGCGTCGTCCAACTGGCTTACGAGAATCTTCGCCTTGCCGGCATAGCACTTCAGTATGTTCGCCTCGTAGGCGCGGCGTATGGGTTCCATGATTAGTTCGCCCGCACGGGTGAGACCGCCGAAGAAGATGAACGCCTCGGGGGAGTTGAAACAGGCGAAATTGGCGCAGGCTCGCCCCAGCATCTCCCCGGTGAACGCCATTATGCTCTTTGCCACCTCGTCGCCCTGCCAAGCCGCCTCGCTCACGTGGCGGCTCTCAAGCTGGTCCAGGGGTATCTGGCGCAGCAGGGTAGGGGTGTCGGTGGTGGTGAGTATCTCACGTGCCGTGCGCGCCACACCAGTGGCGGAACAGTAAGTCTCGAGACAGCCCCTGCGCCCGCAGCCGCACTCGCGCCCCCTGTGGGGCTCCACTATCACGTGTCCCAGCTCACCCGCCAGTCCGTCGCTGCCATACACCAGCTTGCCGTCGCACACGATGCCGCTGCCCACCCCCGTGCCAAGGGTTATCATTATGAAATTCCGCATGCCGCGCGCGGCACCGTAAGCCATCTCGCC
>JAJPZF010000182.1 GCA_021204545.1 Prevotellaceae bacterium | reverse complement strand
GCCGTTCACCTCCTGAGAGGTGTTGCAGGCGAAGGTTGACATGCAGAAGCGCTCTCCGTGGTCGTCGGGGTTGGTTCTGCCCATGCCGATGAACTCGTCCCATGATATGCCCAGCAGACCCGCATAGCCGCTCATATACTTGCCGAAGAGACCCTCGTCGAAGTAGTCGTGACCCGCTGGCACAGGGGTGTGCACAGTGTAGAGCGAGGAGGCACGAACAAGCTCGAGAGCCTGCGTGAAGGTCAAACCCGACTGCACATAGTCCACGAGACGCTGCACGTTGCAAAGGGCGGCATGCCCCTCGTTGCAGTGATAGACATCCTTCTTTATGCCAAGCTTCTTCAATAGCAGCACTCCGCCTATGCCAAGCAATATCTCCTGCTTCAAGCGGTTCTCCCAGTCGCCTCCATAGAGGGCGTGGGTGATGGAGCGGTCGAACTCTGAGTTACGCTCGTTGTCGGTGTCGAGCAGATAGAGCTTCACCCTGCCCACGTTGACACGCCATACGTAAGCATGAACGTAGTAGTTCATATAAGGAACATCCACCACCATCGGGGTGCCGTCCGCGTTCATCTGCTGCTCTATGGGCAGGGACGAGAAGTTCTGTGCGTCGTAGTTGGCTACCTGCTGCCCGTCCATGTTAAGCGACTGGGTGAAGTAGCCGAAACGATAGAGGAAGCCGACGGCACACATATCCACATTGCTGTCGCTTGCTTCCTTAATATAGTCGCCCGCAAGGATGCCCAAGCCCCCAGAGTATATCTTAAGGCACTGGTTCAAGCCGAACTCCATGCAAAGGTAAGCCACGCTTGCCCGTGTCTTGTCAGGCTCAACGTCCATATACGCGCGGAACTGCTTGTACACGTCGTTCATCTTCTTCAGCACCGCCTTGTCCTTCGCCAGCTCAAGCATCTTCTCGTAGCTCAGGTGCTCGAGCATAAGGACGGGGTTGCCCCCACACTCATCGAACAGCTTCTCGTCCAGGTTACGGAACAGGCTGCGGGCGTCGTGGTTCCAAGCCCACCACATATTGTGAGCCAGCTCATCGAGCTTGCTCAGTTCCTCTGGGATGTGACTGCGCACCGATATCTGTCGGAACGTAATCTGGTTCGCATTACTTGCCTTAATCTTCATAGCCTTATACGTTTATTTGTTTGTCGTTAGCTCACTCTTGCACGAGCATTCCTCAGGGCGATGTCGTACGCCTCGTAGTAGTACCTGATGAAGTTCTCCCACAGTGCCTTCTGCGCAAGGTCGCAGGCTGCCTCGCGAGCCTTCTCGCACTTGCCCTTGCCGTAGGAGATGTACTCCTCTATCACACGCACCACGGTGTCGGTCACCTCGTGGTAGTTATAGTCGGTACGGCGGATAACCTCCACCCCGTCCTCTATGTGGCTCACGCCTCCCTTCTCCTTGTTCGCCCACATGCCGAAGCCGCTGAGGCTGGTGGTAATGCAGGGGATATGGAACGCCACGGACTCGAGTGGTGTGTAGCCCCAAGGCTCGTAGTAGGAGGGGTAGACGCTGAGGTCGCCCGCTATGAGCAGGTCGTAGTAGGAGACGTTGAAGACCCCGTCCTTGCCGTCGAGGTAGCAAGGCACGAATATCACCTTCACCCTGTCTTCCTTCTGGTTGCGCATATTGTACCACTGCATGGCGCCGAGCACCGTGTCGCCCTGCATGTTGTGCAGGTTGTGGGTCACCACGGGGTTCTCGAGGGGGGAGTGGAAGGTACGCCCACTGCGAAGCCTCTGCACGAGGTCTGCACGAACACCGCTTACCCAAGCAGGCACCATCACGAACGCCAGCACGTCGCGCCTCAGGGAGTTGCCCTTCTCGAGGCGAGACATAGCGTCGAGGAAGACGTCTATCCCCTTGTTCTTGTACTCGTAACGCCCGCTGGTGGAGACGATCAAGGTATCGTCGGCGAAGGAGCTGCCCGTCAGGGCATTGGCCACAGTGAACATCTTCCTGCGAGCCTCACGCCTTGCCCTGTCGAAGGCGTCAGGCTCAGGCACGAAGTCATTCTCGAAGCCGTTGAGCAGGACGGCATCGCACTTGCAGTCCAGCAGCTGTGCGCACTCCTTGGCGGTGATGTCGCTTACCGTCGTGAAGCAGTCCACGTTGTGCGCTGTCTGCCTCTCCACGCTGTGCTTCGCCTCCATGTTCAGCTCCACGGCCATCTGGTTGCCGTTGTATGCGTAGAGATAGTCGTAGAGGGGCTTGTCGTTACCAGCTATGCTTCGCCCTATGCTTGTGGCGTGGGTGGTGAAGATGGTGGCTATGGCCGGCACGTGTGTGCGCACGTAGAGAGCCCCAAGACCTGACATCCACTCGTGTGCCTGGAACAGCACGCTCTGGGCCGAGCGCCTCAGCTGATGGTTGTAGAAGCTCTCGACCACTCGTCCCGCCCCGTAGGCGAACATCGAGGCCTCGTCGTAGTCTCCGTAAGCGTGCAGGGAGTTGACCTGGAACTCCGTCCACATCGCCCCGTAAATCTCGTTCCTCACTGCATAGTACGGCTCGAAGTCTATAAGCACAACGATGGGCC
>JAJPZF010000222.1 GCA_021204545.1 Prevotellaceae bacterium | reverse complement strand
TGCTTGAGCTTTACGCCAGCGACACGAAGGCGACGCTGCTGACGCTCCTCTTCGGGGTGCTGTGGGGAGTGGGCGGCTTGACGTACGGTCTCTCCATGCGTTACCTCGGTGTGGCTCTCGGTCAGAGCATAGCCCTCGGCACGTGCGCGGGGCTTGGCACGATACTCACCCCCGTGTTCACGGGCAAGGCGGGCAGCCTCACCGTGCCAGTCATCGTGGGCGTTGTGGTTACGCTATGCGGCATTGCCGTCATTGGCATCGCCGGGGGGATGAAGACGAAGGCTCTCAGCGAGGAGGAGCGTAAGGCGGCGGTGAAGGACTTCAACTTCCCGCTGGGCATCCTTGTGGCTCTGCTCTGCGGCTTCATGAGCGCGTGCTTCAGCATAGGGCTTGGCTTCGGTGAGCAGCTTAACTTCGGTGAGGCTACCGGCCCACTCTTCAGCACGCTGCCCGCAACGCTGCTCGTATGCGCAGGCGGCTTCCTTACCAACGCAGTCTACTGCTTCTGCCAGAACCAGCGGAACAAGACTTGGGGCGACTACGGCAAGCGGTCGCTCTACCTTAATAATATCGTCTTCTGCGCCCTTGCGGGCTTACTCTGGTACAGCCAGTTCTTCGGCCTGAGCCTCGGCAAGGGCTTCCTCATCGCCTCGCCTGCGCTGCTCACCTTCTCGTGGTGCATCCTCCAGGCCCTGAACGTGACCTTCAGCAACATCTGGGGCATCATCCTCAGGGAGTGGAGGGGAGTGAGCCGACTGACGATAGCCGTTCTGCTCGTCGGCCTGCTTATACTCGTCGTGAGCATCTTCCTGCCTTACCTGCTGTAAGCGGGAGAGCTTTAGCCAATAAAAGAAGTCCCGACGCTGCCTCTCTTGCAGTGTCGGGGCTTCTCTCAATCAAACATTTACCGCTAAAAGTTATATCCTGTGCTTATCATTGTAGTGAAGAAGTGGCGGGAGCATTCATAAGAACTATCTGGTGTAAGTCTTAATGCCCTGAGGCCAAAGTCTTTGAGAAAGGCCAACGTAGTAGTGCTTGCTAAACGTGAGGCCCAAACCTAATGATATGCCTCCGTCCCAATTCTCATCGTCTCCCGGATTACTGCTTGAACAAAGACCAGCTTCGATATACGGTCCCACATTTATTTGCATTTGTGCTTTATCGTTATTGCCAAGTCCAAGCCTTCCTGAGAGCAAGACAGGTATTCTTAAGGTATGAAAGTTGGCGATTGAAAGTATCGTCATGATAACATTCCTCGCTGTAAGTTCTCATTGAATAGTATAGACTTAGCTGTAGATAGAGATAGTCACTTATGAGTGCTATATCAGCAATAGCACCTAAATGCGCGCCTGCGCTACCACCGTAGCACTCTGATGATGTGTTCATACTCGTTATGTTCAACCCTGCCCTAACGCCAAAGGTCACTCGTTTGTCGTCTCCCGGCACTTTAACTTTGCCCACGCAGGGAGGAGCCGCTGCCGGTGGTGCCGCTTGCCCACTCTTTGCCCACTCTTTGCCCACTCTAGGCCGAGGCGGTGAGGGTGAGCAATGCACACACGGTAGGGCTTTGTTGTATTAATAAGAGTAACGTCCGTCGGGCAAATTCCATCTTCCACACGTTGTATGACCTGTCAGTAGAGCCGCGCCGCGAGAGGAAACAGATGCTCTTCCCGTCGGGATCCCAAGATGCTCTTACTGGCCTTAGAGGTCGCCAGCCCGGGTGGTAGGTAAGCTGCGTGAGCAGTGAGCCGTCAGTGCGCATGACGAAGATGCCGGTGTTGTCTATCTTCTGCTTCCCGTCTCTACTGCTGCCAGTCATCAGCAGCCATTTGCTTCTCGGGCGAAACCTGAGGAGTGGAGAAGCTGCTTCTCGGGCGGCGACGAGGATAAGTTCCTCCACACCAGTCTTCACGTTGACGCGCCAAAACTCGCTGTCTTTGTGTTCAGTGAAGCGCGTGCGGTAGATTGCGGTGGAGTCATTAGGGACCAGGGCATGCCGACATGCCTCTCGAGTATTTATTAAAGAAGAGGTTGGTCGGGCGGTTGTAGCTCCAAAGGCTGTAATTCGACGCGCCCTCGAGGCGGTGAAAGTACACATCCTCTTTCGTTGTGGCTTACGCTTCCTCCGTAGGAAGGCAGGTGGTCCCGTTGGATACCTGTGTGACCACGGAGCCTTGGTCCCCCTGGTCGATGAGATAAACACCATGGCGGTCGTTCCTGACTTCTTCAGAGGCAGACCGGGTCGTGCCGTCAGGACTCCAATTCACACCCTCCACGTTGGCACGGAAAGTGCGCTGTGTGCCTTGGTCCTCCCTGCGAGGCGTTCTTCACCATCACGTTGTAGGTCTTGTTCTTTTAGCTGATGTAAGCCACACGTGTGCCGTCAGCTTAAAACGGCTACTTGTGGCACAACCCACCAGTCGATGCCAGCCTGCCTTGCTCGAGTTCCTGTACACGAGGCGTCCCTCATAGTCTGCCACCCGGTCAGCGTCATCAGTGCTGGGGGGGGGGGTAATACAAAAAACCAAACGCCGCATAATAAAGAAACAAAAATTAGCATGATTTCCA
>JAJPZF010000108.1 GCA_021204545.1 Prevotellaceae bacterium | reverse complement strand
TCGACTTCCGCGACATAACGAAGCGCTTCCTCACTGACCTTAAGCGCTTCGCACCGTTCGGACCAGACAACCTGCGCCCCAACTTCTGCACAAGGCGCGTCTACGACTACGGCACAAGCAAGGTGGTGGGCAGAGAGCAGGAGCACATCAAGCTGGAGCTTGTAGACAGCCGAAGCAGCAACGTGATGAACGGCATAGCGTTCGGGCAGAGCTCGCAGGCAAGGTACATCAAGAGCAAACGCTCCTTCGACATCGTGTACGCCATAGAGGAGAACACGCACAAACGGGGCGAGGTGCAGCTGCAAATCGAGGACATCCGCCCAACGGAGGCATGAGGCATGAGCCTCGAGAACAACGGAAATAATGCCATCGCCTCGTGCGGTCGCGAGAGAAAGACTGTGCGGATTGCCACGAAAGAATGCCTATGTATAGCTGAAAGTCGAGCGAAGAATAATGAATAATCTTTATAAGCAGATACTAAAGCAATATTGGGGCTACGACGACTTCCGGGGCATCCAGCGGGAGATAATCGAGAGCATAACGGCCCGAAAGGACACCCTCGGACTTATGCCCACGGGGGGAGGGAAGAGCATAACCTTCCAAGTGCCGGCGCTGGCGATGGAGGGGACATGCCTCGTCATCAGCCCGCTCATCTCTCTCATGAGAGACCAGGTGCAGCGGCTGCGCCAGCTTGGGGTGAAGGCAACGGCAGTGTATTCGGGAATGAGCAGGGGAGACATCATAGCAGCCTTGGAGAACTGCATCCTTGGCGGCTACAAACTGCTATACGTCTCGCCCGAACGCCTTGAGACAGACCTGTTCCTGCACAAGCTCGCCCACATGAAGGTGAGCTTCATCACCGTGGACGAGGCGCACTGCATCTCCCAGTGGGGCTACGACTTCCGCCCCAGTTACCTCCAAATAGCTCGCATACGAGCTGTCGTGCCTCAAGCCCCCGTGCTCGCCCTCACGGCTACCGCCACGCCCTTCGTGGTGGAGGACATACAGCTGCAGCTCAACTTCGCCGATCGCAACGTCATCAGGATGAGCTTCGAAAGGAAGAACCTCACCTACATCGCGCGACACGCCAAGGACAAGAAGCAGGAGGCTCTGCGCATACTGCGGGGGATAAAGGGCTGCGCCATCATCTACACCCGCAACCGGCTGCAGACACACGAGATAGCGAAACTGCTCACGGACGAGGGCATCTCCGCCACTTGCTACCACGCTGGGCTTGCGCAGGTGCTCAGGGACGACCGCCAAGAGCGCTGGCAGAAGGGGGAGTACCGGGTGATGGTGGCCACAAACGCCTTCGGCATGGGCATCGACAAGGCTGACGTGCGCCTTGTCCTGCACTCAGAGCTGCCCGACAGCCCCGAGGCTTACTTTCAGGAGGCGGGCAGAGCGGGCAGGGACGGCAAGCCGGCGTACGCTGTGCTGATATACGACCGTAGCGACTGCGCCAAGCTGCTTAGGAGAGTGAAGGAGACCTACCCTGACCCGGACTACGTCAGAGACGTGTACGAGCACCTCTGCTATTACCTGCAGATGGCTATGGGCGACGGCGAGGGAGTGACACGTGAGTTCGACCTCGAGGAGTTCTGCTACCGCTTCAAGTTCTTCCCCGTCGTTGCTCATAACGCCCTTCTGCTGCTCTCCAACGCCGGCTACATCGACTTTCAGGAAGAGGACGAGAGGGTGAGCCGCCTCAGATTCATCCTCACAAGGGACAGCCTCTACCGCCTACGGGACGAGAACCCCGTTAGGGAGAAGGTCATGCACACGCTCCTGCGCAAGTACAGCGGGCTGTTCTCAGGCTTCGCGCTCATCTCCGAGACCGTCATAGCGCACGAGACAGGGCTGACATCCGACCAAGTCTACCACACCCTCAAGGCTCTCGCAATGCAGCGTGTCGTAGAGTACATCCCCAGAAAGCGCACCAGCTACATCAAGTTCACCCAGCCGAGGCTTGAGACACGAGAGATAGTGCTGCCGCCCAACGTCTACAAGGACAGGCGCGAGCAATACGAGAGGCGCGTCAAGGCAATGATAGAGTACGTCACGGACAAAGGCACGTGCCACAGCCGCTTCCTTCTCAACTACTTCGGGGAGCTTACGGCGAAGGACTGCGGCAGGTGCGACGTGTGCACCGCCGCCTCAGACAAGGAGCAGGAGGAGAGAGCGATACGCCAGTCCATCCGCCGCCAGCTCGAACGCTCGCCCCTCTTCCCCGACGAGGTGGACCTCACGGGCTTCCACAAAGACCTCTTCCTTCAGGTGGCAGGCTCAATGCTTATGGAAGAGGAGATATTCCTCGACAAGGAGCAGCGCTTCACCCTCCGCCGCCCCTAATGAGATTGCAAGCGATAGCATGCGACACAAAGTGCCGAAGGCTTGTGCAAGCAAGTGAAGAGCAGCTTGCTGACTCTTCCGAGCGCAGCCGAGCCTCGCCGAAGGCCAGGTACTTCCCTATGATAGCCGCGGCTTTTAAGCCGTGGAAGGAGGGCATCGCCGCCCTCCTTCTTGTGACCCCGGTGGGATTCAAACCCACGACCTTCAGAACCGGAATCTGACGCTCTA
>JAJPZF010000028.1 GCA_021204545.1 Prevotellaceae bacterium | reverse complement strand
AAGCCGCATTGATGGTGCAGAACGGGCAGACCATAGGGGTGAGCGGCTTCACCCCCGCAGGCACTGCCAAATGCACCCCCGCCGCCATCGCCAGGCGAGCGGAGCAGGAACACAAGGCTGGAAGAGAGTACAAAGTGAGCGTCTACACCGGAGCTTCCACGGGCCCGAGCTGCGACGGGGACCTCAGCAACTCGCACGCCATCGACTTCCGCGCCCCCTACACCACGAACAGCGACTTCCGCAAGCACGTGAACCTTGGCGAGCTGCGCTACAGCGACCTCTGCCTCTCCAACATGGCGACGCAGCTCAGGCAAGGATACCTGGGCAAGGTGCACTGGGCCATCATCGAGGCCTGCGACATAGAGCTGGCGGGCAGCAAGGCGCGCATCTTCCTCACTGCCGCAGGCGGAATAAGCCCAACACTCTGCCGCCTCGCCACGGAGGGCATCATCATCGAGCTCAACGCCTTCCACAGCAAGTCGAGCAAAGGCATTCACGACGTCTACGAGATTCAGGACCACCCCTTCCGCACACCCGTGCCCATCACCAAGGCAAGCGACCGCATCGGCAAGCCCTACATCGAGGTGGACGCAAGCCGAATAGTGGGAGTGATAGAGTGCAACCTGCCCGACGAGGCAAGAGCCTTCAAGGACGCTGACCCCATCACCACGCACATCGGGCAGAACGTGGCCGACTTCCTGCTCAGGAACCTGCGCGAGGGACTGATACCGAAGTCGTTCCTCAACCTGCAGAGCGGCGTGGGCAGCGGAGCTAACGCCGTGCTGGGAGCCCTGGGCGAGTGCGAGGAAGTGCCAAACTTCAACATCTTCACCGAGGTGCTGCAAGACGCCCCGGTTCACCTGATGCAGGAGGGAAGGGTGCTGAGCGCAAGCGCCTGCTCGCTGACGGTGACGAAGGAATGCATACAAAGCATATACGACAACATCGACTTCTTCAAGCACCGCCTCGTGCTGCGACCCTCAGAGATAAGCAACTGCCCCGAGGTGATAGCACGGCTGGGCGTATGCGCCCTGAACACCGCAATCGAGGTGGATCTCTACGGACACGCCAACAGCACGAAGATATGCGGCACGAAAATGATGAACGGCATAGGCGGCGCGGCCGACTTCATCAACAACGCCTACCTGAGCATCTTCACCTGCGGCAGCACCACGAAGGGGGGAGCGATTAGCAGCATAGTGCCGTTCGCCAGCCACATAGACAGCACGAACCACTACATCGACGCCGTCATCACCGAGTACGGCGTGGCTGACCTCCGCCATAAGTGCGACAAGGAGAAAGCAAGGGAGATGATAAAAATAGCACACCCCGACTACCGCCCCCTGCTGGAGGAATACCTGACACTGGCCGAGAAGAAAGGCGGACACACGCCACACGTGCTGAGCGCAGCGTTCGCCATGCACGACACTTTCCTCAGGAAGGGCGACATGCGCCTGACGGACTTCTCGGAGTACATAAAGTGAACAGCCTTATCAGGCTTGCCCGCTGCCTCGCCGCTTGCCTCTGCCTCCTTGCACTGACAAGCGCCGCGCAAACCATATCGCCTTTGCCTCAAGAGGCGAACTATGGGACGGGGGCATTCCCAAACTCAACCAAGTTCCGCCTCGTAGGGGATAAAAACGCTGACACTGACGCTGTACTGGCACTGAGGGATGTAGGGTTGGCCAGCAAGGACAAGCGGGCTGTAAGGCTGGTCATAGGCGAGGCTGGCGACAAGGCTGTTAAACAGTACCTGAAGCTGATACCCGAGACGGAGCAAGGCTATTACCTGAAGGTTAGTCCCACGGAGGTGGTGATAGCCGGCAGGGACGGAGAGGGAACGTTCTACGGCGCACAGACTTTCCTGCAGCTGATGGGCGAGAATGAGGTGCCTGAGTGCGAGATAAGAGACTGGCCATCAGTGCCTTGCCGTGGCGTGATAGAGGGCTTCTACGGCAACCCTTGGCCGCATGCGGACAGATTGCGCCAGTTCGACTTCTACGGCAAATATAAGCTCAACTGCTACGTCTACGGCCCTAAGGACGACCCCTACCACCGCGCGCGCTGGCGAGAGCCTTACCCCGAGGAGGAGGCTCGGCGCATCAGCGAACTGGTGGTGGCTGCCCACCGCAACAAAGTGCGGTTCGTGTGGGCTATCCACCCGGGGGGCGACATTCGCTGGACAAGGGACGACAGTATCGCAATAGTCAATAAACTGCAAAAGATGTACGAGCTTGGGGTGCGCTCCTTCGCAGTGTTCTTCGACGACATAGAGGGCGAGGGGGCAAAGGCAACGAAGCAGGCCGCCTTGCTCAACTACATCACGGACGAGTTCGTGAGCAAAAGCGAGGATGTCAGCCCCCTCATCATCTGCCCCACTGACTACAACAAGTCGTGGGCTGGCAAGACTTACCTCCCCACACTCGGCAAGGAGCTTTATCCTGACATACGCATCATGTGGACGGGCAGCAGCGTGGTGGACATGATTGAGAGGGACGACCTCGACTGGGTGAACCCAAGAATTGCGCGGAAGGCGTTTATCTGGCTCAACTACCCCGTGAACGACTACTGCCAGAGCCGCCTGCTGATGGGCA
>JAJPZF010000079.1 GCA_021204545.1 Prevotellaceae bacterium | reverse complement strand
GCTCGAGCTCAAGCAGGGAGGTGAGCCTGAGGAGCTGGGAGCGCAGCTCTTGGAGGGAGCGTGAGAAGCCTCCACGGAGCTGGCTCATTGCCATGCGGTGCTGCGCCTGTGTCTCGGAGGCTATGAGGTCTGCCACTGCCTCGGCTTGCGCGAGGTCGAGCTTACCGTTGAGGAAGGCTCGTTGTGTGAACTCCCCCGGGCGGGCGAGCCTTGCACCTTGGCCTATCAATAGACGCATCACGGCCTTTAGGACGTATGGGCTGCCGTGGCAGGAGAGCTCTACGCAGTCCTCGCCCGTGTAGGAGTGGGGCGAGCGGAAGAGGCTAAGCACTGCCTCGTCCACGGTCTCGCCTTCGGGGGAGCGCAGGTAGCCGTGGTGCAGCGTGCCGGCTTCGGCTTCTGTAAGGTCTTTGCTGAAGAGGGCGTTGGCAATGCTGATAGCCTTAGTGCCTGAGAGGCGTACCACTCCCAATGCTCCGCCGGAAGGCGTGGCTATGGCGCAGATGGTGTCTTCGCTATCAATCACTGTGACAGCTCGGCGTTGCGGATGGCTTTCTCTTGCGCCCTTAGGCTCTCTGTAAGGTTCTCGGTGTCCGCCTCGAGCTTGAGTATCTGGGGCTTGAGGCTGCTCTTCTGGGAGGAGGTGGCGTGTGCGTAAGAGAGGCGCATGTCGCTTAGGGAAGCCTTCCACTGCTGCAAGACGGAGCTGTCCTGCTGCCACTTCTCGGCAAGCTTGCGGGCTTGAGGGTTGCGGAAGTCGGAGAGGCTGTGGCAGACGTGGCTCGGGGAGACGATGAAGGTGAAGTCGCTCTGCGCCGAGCCTTGGCTAAGTCCTCGGCACTCGCTGAGGCGGCTCTTGGCTTGTGTTATCTCCCCCTGCTCGCCCCAGGTGAGGCTGATATCGCATAGGCGTGCCAGCAGTCGCAGCTGCTCCTCTCCCACTTCCTCCTCGAAGTAGACACGTCGGGCTGCGTTGGGGATGAAGTAGTAGACGCAGACGCTGTCGGGAGGCGTGCATCTGTCTGAGGCGAAGCAGCCGAGGTTGTAAGCCTCGTCTACGAGCATCAGGTAGTCGTTGGCGGGTGAGTTGAAGGGCATGCCCACGTTCTCGGGCGAGAGGAAGCGGCGGTCGTCGGGGTCGAAGCGTGTCATATAGATGTCGTAGCCGCCCAAGCCCTCGCTGCTCTGTTGGGCGTAGTAGAGCGTCACGCCGTCGGGCATCATATAGGGGTAGTTGCAAGGGGTGTAGGGGTCTTCGGCAAGTCCTTCGAGCTGCTGCGCCTCCTGTGGCTGTCCGTCGAGGATGTCGGCCAAGAAGAGCTGCAAGACCCCGTTGGAGGCGGGTGCGGAGTAGTAGACTTTGTCCTTCATCTCTGGCTCGAAGAGTGTGCCGTCTGCGCCGCTGAGTCCCTGAAGCGATGAGGTGGGGCGTATCGTGCCGCTCTCCTCGCTTAGGCATAGGGCAGAGAGGAGGCTGTTCTTAGGGACGATAAGGCTGTCGAAGACGACGACCCTCTCCACTGCCGAGAGCATCGAGGCAGCCCTGCGCACGTATTGCAGCTTAAGCTCGAGGGAGTCGGTGTTCTGTCTTCTTCGCTGAAGCTTGCTTATCTCTGTGTTCAGAAGAGCCTCCGCCTGAGCGAAGTCGTAGCTTGCCAAGGCTTCGTCGACTGTGACGGTGTTCTTCTTGCTCTGCCCTAAGCAAGTGGAGGCAAAGCAGCAAGCGAGGAGGGATAACAGCAGATAACGCCTCATTTCGCCTTTAGGTATTCGTGCATCGAGGCTGCGGCTCGCCTTCCGTCTCCCATGGCGAGAATGACGGTCGCACCGCCCCTCACTATGTCTCCACCAGCGAAGATGCAGGGGATGTTGGTTTGCATCCCCTCGTTCACAACGATGGTGTTCTTGCGCCCAAGCTCCAAGCCCTCTATGCTGCGAGGCACGATAGGGTTGGGGCTAACGCCAACGGCCACGATGGCTTGGTCGATGGGGATGGTGACGGTAGCTCCCTCGATGGGGATAGGACTGCGCCTTCCGCTTGCGTCTGGCTCACCGAGCCTCATCTTCTGCAAGACGACCTCTTGGACGTTGCCTTTCTCGTCAGCGTGATACTCTATGGGGTTGTGCAAGGTCATGAACTCTATGCCCTCCTCCTTGGCGTGCTTCACCTCTTCTATTCGTGCGGGCATCTCCTGCTCGCTCCTACGGTAAGCGATGAACACACGCTCCGCTCCGAGGCGCTTGGCGGTGCGGCAACTGTCCATTGCCGTGTTCCCTCCGCCCACGACCATCACGTTCTTGGCTTTCTGCACGGGGGTGGCGTACTCAGGGTTGCTTGCGTCCATCAGGTTGACACGTGTCAGGTACTCGTTGCTTGACATAACGCCGTTGCTGTTCTCGCCAGGGATACCCATAAAGTTAGGCAGCCCCGCACCGCTGCCCACGAAGATGCCCTGGAAGCCCTGCCGCTCAAGCTCGTCCACCGTCACGGTCTTGCCTATGATGCAGTCCTTAACGAAGCGCACGCCTATCTTCTCAAGGTTGCTTATCTCCACGTCCACGATGGCGTTGGGCAGGCGGAACTCAGGGATGCCGT
>JAJPZF010000261.1 GCA_021204545.1 Prevotellaceae bacterium | reverse complement strand
CAACCGAGAACATCTTCCCCGTAATCAAAAAGTTTCTCTACAGCGACCACGAGATCTTCATCCGCGAAATCGTGAGCAACGCCTGCGACGCCACGCAAAAACTGCGCACACTGGCGGGCAAGGGCGACTTCACGGGCGAGCTTGGCGACCTGAGCGTAAGGGTCAGCGTCGACAAGGACAAGGGCACCATCACCGTCTCCGACCGCGGCGTCGGCATGACCGCCGAGGAAATCGACAAATACATCAACCAAATAGCGTTTTCCGGGGCGAACGACTTCCTCGACCGCTACAAAGAAGACGCGAACGCCATAATCGGCCACTTCGGACTCGGCTTCTACAGCAGCTTCATGGTCAGCCATAAGGTGGAAATCCTCACGAAAAGCTGCACCGGAGCCACGGCCCAGCGATGGACATGCGACGGCAGCCCCGCCTTCACCCTCGAGGAAGCCGAGAAAACCGACCGGGGCACGGACATAATCATGCACATCGACGAGGACTGCGCCGAGTTCCTCGAGCGCGGACGCCTGGAGGAGCTGCTCAAGAAGTTCTGCCGCTTCCTGCCCGTTCCCGTGGTCTTCGGCAAAAAGCAGGAGTGGAAGGACGGAAAGATGCAGGACACCGACGAGGACAACGTGATAAACGACACGGACCCCTTGTGGAACAAGAAACCGGCCGAACTGAATGACGAGAACTATAAGGAGTTCTACCGGAAACTCTACCCCGTCAGCGACGAGCCCCTGTTCTGGATACACCTGAACGTGGACTATCCGTTCAAGCTCACTGGCATCCTCTACTTCCCCAAGATAAAGAGCCAGATAGACCTCCAGAGAAACAAGATACAACTCTACTGCAACCAGGTCTTCGTCACGGACAACGTGGAGGGAATCGTCCCGGATTTCCTCATGCTCCTGCACGGCGTGATCGACTCGCCCGACATCCCGCTGAACGTAAGCCGAAGCTTCCTGCAGAACGACCAGAACGTGAAGAAGATAAGCGGATACATCACCAAGAAAGTGAGCGACCGCCTGGCGCAGATCTTCAAGACCGACCGCCCGGACCTCGAGAAGAAATGGGACGACATCAAGGTGTTCATCCACTACGGCATGCTCACGCAGGACGACTTCTACGAGAAGGCGCAGACTTTCTTCTTGCTCAAGGACACAGACTCCAAATATTTCACACTCGAGGAGTACAGGAATCTCATAAAAGACAACCAGACGAACAAGGATGGCCAGCTCGTCTACCTCTACGCCCAGGACACAGAGCGGCAATACTCCTACATCGAGGCGGCACGGCAGAAGGGCTACAGCGTTTTGCTCCTTGACGGGCAGCTCGACACCCCGCTCATCCAGCTCCTTGAGCGGAAGCTCGAGAAGACAACCTTCAGCCGCGTGGACGGAGACGTCCTTGACCGCCTCATAGAGAAAAAGGAGGACGCCGCGCGCACAGAGCTGGACGCGGAGCGCAGCCACAAGCTTTGCGCCATCTTCAACAGCCAAATGCCCCGCACCTCCAAGCTCGACTTCCACGTCGAGGCAAGGGCCATGGGAGAGGACGCGCTGCCCGTGACACTCACCCAAAGCGAATACCTGCGCAGGATGAAGGAAATGGCGCGCGTGCAGACGGGCATGAGCTTCTACGGCGAGATGCCCGACATGTACACCCTCGTGCTTAACTCCGACTCCCCGCTCATCCAGGGCATCCTCTCCGAGAGCGAGCAGCAAACCTCCGAGGCCCTGCGCCCCGTTGAGGCGGAGATAAAAGGATTGACAGCAAGGCAGGCCGTCATGCGCCAGGAGCAGGACAAGAAAAAGCCCGGGGAAATCTCCGACACCGAGAAGGAAGACCTCAAGAAGTGCGGCGAGGACCTGCGACAAGAGGAGAAGAAACGCGACGACATCCTTGCGGACTACGCCAAAGGCAGCGAGACGGTGTCGCAACTCATCGACCTCGCGCTCCTCGAGAACGGACTGCTGCAAGGCGAGGCGCTGAGCCGCTTCGTCCGCCGCTCCGTAACGTTCATCAAATAATCGGACATTCGCCCGATTTGCCACTTGCTCCCCCGCGCCCCAACCAAGGGCGAGGGGGAGCTTTCTGATGGCTGGCGGGATAAGCCCCCGGCGCTTCCGCCCCTCACCCCGGCGCTTCCGCCCGCATCTCACGGGCGTTACCCAAACCCCGAAGGGGTTTCACATGGTAGCCAGAGGTCGAGCAACGTGACACCACCGGTTCAAGGCGGTAGCCTTAATAGTGCCGAAGGTACTGCACATTTTCGCCCGCCCCTCACCCCTAACGTTTCCGCCGCATCCCACGACGATCGCACCGCGAAAGAGTGCCGAAGGCACTCCCTATGATAGCCGCTTGACCTTGCGGCTGGCGGGAAACGTGCGATATAGTTTGGGAGTGCCGAAGGTACTCTCTATTCTTTCGCCCCTCGCTCCCGATAATAATAGAGAGTACCTTCGGCACTCGTATTGGGCGATGCCCCATACCGTGGGATGCAGCCCACGGCTATCATAGTTGAACCCCTTCGGGGTTCGTTCGCGCCCCCGACGGTTTCGCCGTATCCAAAGACATTTCCGCCCGCATCCCACGACA
>JAJPZF010000220.1 GCA_021204545.1 Prevotellaceae bacterium | reverse complement strand
GGACAAGCTGGAGGGGCTGTACGAGACCCTCGGCTGGTCACGTGAGGGCTACTCGCAGTCAGCCTCCACGGGCGGCTACACGCAGATGTCCGAGGACACGGCGGAGGAGCTTAACGGCAGGTTCACCGCCCTTCAGGAGGCGGCGTACGAGCTGCTGGACGAGGCGCGCGGCAACGGTCTCACGCTCTCCCAGATGAACGAGCCTCTCGTGCAGCAGGCCTCGCTCGTGGAGCAGCGGCTGGGCGGCATCGGGGACATCGCCTCCGACATCAGGAACGCCATGGAGAGCGGCTACCTCGAGCTCGTGCAGATACAGGAGAACACCGCGGGGGCGCTGACACAGCTCCAGAGCGTGGCAAAGTATATAAAGCAGGTGAAGGAGAACACGGACAAGCTATGACGAACGAGGGAAAGCTATACATACAAGACCTGAACGGCAAGTGGCAGGACGCTTGGACGACGTGGGGCGTGACGATGGGCGACGGCTTCGTCTCCGCCCTCGAGACCCCCGCCCCGATGAAGGACTACATAGAGGGCAAGTCACGCCTCCTGCACGGCAAGACGGTCATCACCGCCAACGCCCGCATGGACAGCCGGGACGTGACGCTCCAGTTCAACCTGCACGGCAGGACGACCGTGGACGACCTCACGAACTGGACGACAAGGGAAGTGTTCACAGAGGAGAAGTTCAGGGAGAACAGGGCGGCGTTCCTTGCGCTGTTGGAGGGCGGCGCGGTGGTCCTCAAGTTCACGTATCAGGACGGCGAGGAGAGCGAGGTCTACCGCCTCGTCTACAAGAAGCCGAGCAAGTACGAGCGCAGCCGCACGGGGCTGTTCTGCGCGATGACGATGAAATTCGAGGAGCCAGACCCCTCAGACCGAGAGGAATAAAGGAAAGGACACAAGGATATGAGCACGGCACCAGCAATAGCAGAAGGCAGGGAGATACACGTCGGGCGCTTCACCCTCAACCGCGACGGGGAACCCACGATAACGGGGTCGGGCGGAGGCACGACGTACACCGTCAGCACAGACGACGACACGAAGACGAACGGCGACATCGTGACGGGGCTGACACCGTACACCGACGTGACGATATACGACACAAGCACGGGCAAGACGACATCCACAACGATGGGCGCGCTGCGCAGCAGCTGGAACACTGGCGACGCGTCCGAGATGCTGCTCCTCAGGCTCAACAACGGGGCGCAGGGCAACTTCACGCTGGGGCAGGAGGACTACGTCACGCTGCCCTTCAGCACGGCGGAGCCCGTGGAGTTCCACATAGGCGACTACGTGGACCTGGCGCTCGCGCTGGACGAGGCGCAGGGCAACCAGTTCGCCAAGCGGTACGAGGTCGTAGAGCCGCCGAAGCCCGCGTTCAACACCACGACGGGCGGCTACGACTACGAGCTGAAGCTCGAGGCGTACTACATGGCGTGGAAGAACAAGATATTCCGCTACATAACGCAGGACAGCGTGGAGCAGGGCGAGACGGCGCAGGGCGAGGCGTCGTGGTCGATGACCGCAACGCTGGAGACGCAGATGACCGTCTTCCTGAAGAACCTGCGCTCCCTCAACTACACCTTCGGGGCGGGCAAGGAGGACTTCGTCTGCGAGATAGACGGCGACTGGGTGGACAGCGCGAAGGCGCTGCTCTGCCAGTTCGACAACACGAGCCTCGTGGACGCACTGACGACGATGGCGGAGACGTGGGACTGCGAGTGGTGGGTCACGGAGAACGTGATACACTTCGGGCGCTGCGAGAACTCCGACTACGTGCAGATAGGCATAGGCAGGGAGGCGGAGCAGATGACCCGCAGCGACAGCAGCGGCACGTTCGCCACGAGGATATACGCCTTCGGGGCGGACCGTAACCTTCAGAGCAATTACCGCGAGACGGGCGACGAGGTGCTGGTGAACGGCGTTGTGCAGAGGCGGCTCATGCTGCCGCCCGAGGTCCCCTACGTCGACGCTTGGCGTTACGCCACGAGCGGCTGGGCGAGCGGCAGGAAGATGTACACCACGCTCAGGAAGGAGTACACGGACGAGGGGGGCGTGCTGCACACGCTGTATCTCGGGGACGCGGGCTGGGACGACTTGGATGTCACGCCCAAGATAATAGGCTACGTGGTGGACGTGGCGGAGGACGAGGACGGCAAGGTGACGCTCACCAAGACGTACGTCGACAACGACACGTACTCGGCGGGCGAGGAGATGACCGTCCACGAGGCGATAGAGGCGGTCGTGACGACTGACGACATATACCCCCGCACGGATGACGAGGTGACCGCCGTGAGCGTCTACTGGAAGATGTTCGACCCCTCCCTTGAGAGCGACGAGGGCACGCTGGTCTACGACGACCAGTACAGCCAGTACACGGAGGCCTACCCCGACGGCTTCGACCCCTCGGCGTACACGCTCACGGGGTCTCAGTACCTCGTGCCGTACTACCGAATCAAGAGCAAGTTCTTCGACGAGCAGTTCAAGTACGCCTACATCATCACGGGCGAGACGCTGGGGCTCACGTTCAACTCAGGCCGCCTGAACGGCATGGAGTTCGAGCTTATGTTCCTGGGCGAGAAGGGCAACACGGACACGGAGTACACGTCGGGCGACGG
>JAJPZF010000191.1 GCA_021204545.1 Prevotellaceae bacterium | reverse complement strand
CTGTCTCCTCAAGCTGAGCCTCCCCGTCAAGGTCAAGCCCGAGGTGACGGTCGGGGATGGCGAGGCGCTTGTCGCGAGGCAGATAGCCGAAGCACCTCACACAAGCGTCCTCGCAAGCCTGCCTCAGCAGTTGGTAGTGCCTCGACGAACCTACTTGGTTAAGGATGACTCCCCCTATCTCCACGCTGTCGCTAAACGTACGGAAGCCGTGGAGCAAGGGAGCAATGCCGTAGCCTGCCGCCCTTGCGTCTATGACCAGCACCACGGGCAGCTGGAGAGCCCGTGCAACGTCCGCCGTGCTGCCCCTCATCCGGTCATAGCCGTCGTACAAGCCCATCGCTCCCTCCACCAGCCTAAGGTCAGCGCCCTCGCCGTAACGGCTGTAGAGCCATCGCAGGTGCTCCCGGGAAGCCATGAAGGGGTCGAGGTTCACGCTCTCACAGCCTCGGGTGGCAAGCCGGTGCAGCCGCGTGTCGATGTAGTCGGGCCCGCACTTGAAGGGCTGCACACGCTTGCCCCTAAGCGTGAAGGCCCTTAATAGTGCGGCGGCGAGGGTGCTCTTACCTGAGTGCGACGCCGCCGAGCTTATGACGAAACCATTGCTGCTCATTGGCGGCAAATATAGGTCACTTAGACATACAATCAAAGGGATAAGCCACTTAATGCCGCCGAGAGCCTTAAGGGGCCGCAGCAGGTAGCGTATAGGGACCGTGGAGACTCCGACGGGGCCTCCGGGGAGACTCCGACGGGGCCTCCTTGGAGACTCCGACGGGGCCTCCGGGGAGACTCCGACGGAGCCTCTGCGGTCCCCATTATACCATCGCAGCGGAAGAGAGCAAATAATAGCCGCGATCGCTTGCCCGTAAGGACCATTGTGCCTACCTTTGCGCTCGGATTTGGTGAACCCGTCGTTGAGACACACGCACTGGGCGAGAGGGAATCAGGTGAGAGACCTGAGCTGTTCCTGCAGCTGTAATCCGCGTTAGGTGAGACTGATAAGCGAGTCACTGCCCCGAGCATAGGGCGGGAAGACATCAGCCTTGCGGAGAGCCAGAAGACCTGCCATCCTTTAACGAATTGATGCCTTGCTCCCAGGATTTGGAGCCGTCAACAGATGAACAAGTATACCATACTATTATGTGTCGCCCTCTGGGGGGCGGGCTTCTCCCCCAAGGCACGAGGGCAGGAGGCTGCCGACACGCTAAGGCAGGTGGTCGTCACAGGCACTGGCACCGAGCACCTTCTCAAGTATGCCCCCGTCGAGACGCAGGTCATATCGCGAAAGGCACTGGATGCGTACGGCGGCAAGAGCCTGGAGGATATACTCGAGGGACTGACCTCGCAGTTCGCCTTCAACGAGGGAGATATGGGCAGCCAGATGCAGATGGGGGGACTGGGGAACTCGTACATACTTATCCTCGTGGACGGCAAGCGTATACACGGCGACGTGGGCGGCGAGAACGACCTCTCGCTCATCGACCCCCAGAACATCGAGCGCATAGAGATAGTGAAGGGGGCGCAGTCGGCTCTCTACGGCAGCGACGCTATAGCGGGCGTGGTGAACATCATCACACGAAGGCACACGGAGGAGGGGGTGTTCGTGGAGAACGCAACAAGGTACGGCTCGTACAACGACGCACGTCAGCACAACACGCTGGCTTGGACTGTAGGCAAGCTCGCAAGCAACACCTCCTTCCAGCTCCAGCATACGGACGGCTGGCAGAACACCCCCGAGGAGTACGCCGAGGCAATGGTGCTGACCGACTCAAGGAACAAGACACTCAACCGCTTCACCAGCTGGCAGCTTAGGGAGCGGCTTACCTACACGCCCTTGGAGAAGCTCGAGCTGTACGCCGAGGGCATGTACAACCACAAGAGCATAATGCGACCGCAGAACGGCACGCACCCCAGCTGCGACGTGTACACCTACGACCTTATGTACCGCAACGCCAGCGCCTCGCTCGGAGGCAAGCTGAAGCTCCGTGGAACGGACTGCCTGACCTTGGACGTGGACTGGAACAAGCACGCCTACTTCTACGAGTACACCGCCACGACCCTCACCGACGGCTATGACCCTAACGGGAACTTCACCCTCTACTTCCCTTACTTCCGAGGACAGCGCAACCTCCAGAGCGACCAGCAGAGACTTATGGCACAGCTCAAGGGGACGTTCTCCCTGCCCAAGCGTAACCTGCTGACGGCTGGGGCTGAGTATCGATATGACTACCTCAACGCACCAATGCGCACGGAGAACGGCTCGGCAAGCGACTGGACTGCCGCCCTCTACGCCCAAGACGAGCTTACCCTTCTGCCTTGGATGTACCTTACGGCAGGGCTGCGACTGAACGTGAACGAGAACTTCGGCACAAGGCTAACGCCTAAGCTAAGTGCTATGTTCCCCGTTGGCGACTTCCGCCTGAGGCTGAACTGGGGACAGGGCTTCAAGACACCGACCACCAAGGAGCTCTACTACCGCTACCTGCACGTGATGGGCTCAAGCACCTACTACAACATGGGCAACACCGACCTCAAGGCGCAGACGAGCAACTACCTGAGCGCAGGCGCAGAGTACCAAGGGGAGCGGCTACAAGTGAGCCTCACTGCCTACCGCAACAAGCTGG
>JAJPZF010000212.1 GCA_021204545.1 Prevotellaceae bacterium | reverse complement strand
GTGCGTGGAGAAGAGCTGCTGCACCCAGTAGGAGGGAGTGCCGAACGCCTGGCTGCTGTCGAAGTGTATGAGGTTGGTCGGCCAGTTATATGCGTTCTCGTTGACGAAGAGGGGAGCGTAGCTGTTCATTATAACGAGGTCGCTGTTGTTCTCCATACCAAGCATGTACACCGCCTCCCCAAGGGCGGCGTTGAGGTTACCCACCGTCCCGAACTGGCTCGTAACAGCGTACTCCCCGGCGTAGATTAGAGGACCCTGTCGGTCGTACGTGTCGTACTTGTCGTAAGCCTCGGCGAACCACGACGGGTCTCTGTAGTAGTGCTCGTCAAGTATGTCCACAGGCTCCTCGCTGCGCCACGAAGGGGTGTCGGTGTTCCAGCCCTGCGTGTTGCCTATTACCTTTATATATGGATAGCGCTCCTTAACGGCATCGTAGAACTTCTTGTACCGCTCGTAGTAGCGGTTGCTCTGGTCGGTGTCGTCCTCGAAGTGATAGTTGGCGTTCTCGTTGCCCACCTCAAGGTACTCTATGCCGAACGGCTCGGGATGCCCGTTGTCAGCTCTCATCTTGCCGTACTTCGTGCTTACGTCCCCGTTGGCGTACTCGAGAGCGTCGAGGCACTCCTGTAGCCACGTCGAGTCTATCTCCTCCACAGGGTCAGAGCCTCCGTGCCATATCCCCACGTTCACCACGTAGAGAGGCTTCGCCCCAAGGTCTTCGGCAAGCTGAAGGAACTCGTGGAAGCCCATGCCGTCGCTCACCCAGTAGTGCCAGTTAACCCCGTAATGCCCCGGCCGCTCCTCTATCGGACCTATCGTCCTCTCCCAGTGGAAGGCGCTCTCAGGCGTTCGCATACCCTCGACGAAGCAGCCACCGGGGAAGCGCATGAACTTAGGTTGCATCTGCTCAAGCATCTCCGCCAGTTGCGGGCGGCAGCCGTTAGGGCGGTTCTTGTAGGTGGGAGGGAAGAGGCTCACCACGTCGAGCAGGAGCTTGCAGGGCTTCTCTGCCGTCAGCTCGAAGTGCGCCTTGGGGTCGTTCCCCTTGCTCACCATCGTCGCCTCCAGCTTCTGCCACTTGCCCGTCAGCTTGTCCTTAAGGCTCACCGTCGCCAGCGTCTCCCCTTCGCTGCTCACAAGGCTTGCGTTGAGAGCCCCGGGCTTGCCGCTAAGCGCCTTCACCCACAGGCTTAGCCTGTACTCCGTGCCATTAACGGCGTTGATGCCCCAATAGCCAGTGTTCTGCACCCCCGAGCCTTGCCCCTTCACCTCGAGCACGAGAGCGTGCCCCTGTTTCTCGTTGAGCAAGCCCTCAGTGGTAAGGCTCAGCTCGCTCTCCCCCACGCTGCTCCACGCCTCTATCCTCGTGTCCTCCTCCCACTCCTCGTCATCGTCCCAGGGTCGCCTGCGTCGCTCCTGCATCTCCTCAAAGGAGCGGTTGCGTATCAGCTCGGCGTAGATGCCCCCGTCGCTTGCGTGATTGATGTCCTCGTAGAAGATGCCGTTCAGCGTGGGGCTTATGGTGATGCCCTTGTCAGAAGGGTCGAGGGTGATGCTCACCTGCGGGAAGGCTGCGCTTGCCGCGAGGGTGAGCAAGGCTAAGGTAAGGGGTCTATGCATGTCGTTAGAGTGTTAGGTCTTCGTTTTGCCCCGCGAAGGTAGTAAGATAATCCTTACGAGAGCCACGCCCCTTGGCTTATTTGCCTACCTTGGCCTACAGCGGCGTTGCGACCCAATCGACCATGAGCGAGAGCAGAGCGGAAAGCTCGCTTTCCAGCTTTGCCGAGCGATGGGGAGATCGCCAAAGGCACAGGGCAGCAACGCTGGTAAGCTGCGCTTTCGCTTGCTTATTGCTCTCGCTTGCACTACCTTTGCCCCCGTGCCGGCACTATGGAGAACGTCAGACACGGCTACGGCTTGTTGCTTAAGGTAATCCTCGCCATCGCCCTTGGCATTGCGGCGGGATGGGTGCTTCCCCTTTGGGCGGCGAGGGTGTTCCTCACGTTCAACGCCCTCTTCGGCGAGTTCCTCGGCTTCGTCATCCCTCTCATCATCTTGGGTCTCGTCACGCCCGCCATCGCTGAGCTTGGCAGAGGGGGAGGGCGGATGCTCCTCGTGGCAGTGCTGCTCTCCTACGGCTTCACGCTCTTGGCGGGGCTGCTGTCCTACGCTGTCAGTGTTAGCTGCTTCCCCCCGCTCATAGCCTCGTCCATAGCTGGCGGCGTTGAGGCTGGGCAGGGGCAGGCAGCCGAGCCCTTCTTCAGCGTCGAGATACCTCCGCTTATGAGCGTGATGACTGCCCTTTGCCTGAGCTTCACCTTCGGCTTGGGCATAGCCTACAGCAAGTCCCCCTCTTTGCGCTCCTTGTGCCTTGAGGCGAGGGCGGTGGTGGAGCGCGTCATCAACCGTGCGCTCATCCCCTTGCTGCCGCTCTACATCTTCGGCATCTTCCTCGAGATGACACGGGCGGGCGAGGTAGCACGCATCCTTAAGGTCTTCGCGGGCATCATCCTCGTCATCTTCGCCATGCACATCTGTCTCGGATACCCATCTCCGCGACCCAT
>JAJPZF010000130.1 GCA_021204545.1 Prevotellaceae bacterium | reverse complement strand
CGAAGCTGAGCGACGAGGAGCTTACGGGGCCGTAGTGGCTCTGGCTGAAGACGTAGGTGTCGAGCGAGCAGAGGTCGTCGCTGTACCTTGCCGCCACCCGCAGCCACGAGGGGAAGCCCAGAAGGGCGAACCTGTACTTCGGGTACTTCTGCCTGAAGGTCTTCAGGAGCTTGAGCAGCGAGGCGAGCGTCTGGTCGGTGTGGCTGTCAGGCACTATCACGTTGGTGCGGGAGGCGTTGAACGCCAGCTGCGCGGCCACCTCGTCCGCGTTGATGTTCAGCGTGCCACGCATCAGCGAGTAGGCTGTCACACGGTCGTTAACCGCCTGCTGGAAGGCGTGGTCGGACTGAGTGCCGTCGTCGCACTTCAGCATCACGAAGTTGGCGTCGGCAAGGTTCTCCATAGCCAGTTGCGCCGCCGCGGGGCATAGGCTCTCTTCGGGGGCTGAGACTTGGTAGACGAGGGCGTTGTCTGCCAGGTGCTGGTACTGGACGGGGAAGGGCATCACCAGCTTCAGCCCCCACTGCTTGCAGTAGGCCGCAAGAGCCTCAGCCTGCCCCGCGATGCCAGGGCCGAAGACGACGGCCGCCCCCTTCAGCTCGCCTCGGGAAAGGGCTTCGGCGAGCGACGCCTCCGTCGTGCCGCTGTCCACGGCGTACACCTCCACGGAGAGACCCCCGCGCTTCACGCTGTCGACGGCCATAAGGAAGCCGCGGTAGAACTCCACGGCAGCCGCACCTTGGGGGCCACTTGCCTTGAAGGGCAGGACCACGCCAACCTTCACCGCCCTCGCGCTAAGGGTCGCCACGAAGAGAAAGAGGAAGATTGTGAGCCGTCTCATGGCACTGTCAGTTGTGGCGGCAAAGGTAAGCCAAAGGGGCGAACTATCAAAGCGTTCACCCTAAAATGCCCCTGACGAGCCGTCGCTCCTCTATCAGAGGGACCGTCGCGCCTATACCGAAGGCTCCGTGGTCCCCATATTACACCCTTCAAACAACCCCTCGCAAGGGGCTCAACTGAACCCCTCGCAAGGGGCCCGACCGAACCCCTCGCAAGGGGCTCCCCGGCGACTCTAATACAGGCGTGACGGCTGCCCTTATAGAGGGACCAAAAAAGCCAGCCGCAGGGCGCGACAATCCGCAGGTAATTGCTACCTTCGCGACAAACCAAGACGCTATGAACCGGCTGCTCCTTCTCACCTTATTATATATATGCGCGTCGGCGACGGCCTCCGCCCAGTACCCGACGGTCGACCCTACCGCCACGTACACGACCGCCGACGGGGAGGAGATTGAGGACGCGTCGGACGGGCAGAACGCCCCCTTAGTGGCGCACTTCGCGGCGAACCCCAGCGACGTGGGGGACTATCAGGCTCGCTACGAGTGGAAGATATACGAGCCGGGACTGGAGGACACGCCGCTGGTGCACAGGTTCGAGGAGGAGATAGACTACACCTTCACCTCGAGCGGCTCGTTCTACGTGCAGCTCTACGCCACGTTCATCCTCGGCACGGACACGATCGTCTACCCCGAGGAGGGGGAGGCTGACCCGATACAGGTGACCATCAGCGAGAGCAAGCTTGAGATGCCCAACGCCTTCAGCCCCAACGGCGACGGCTACAACGACGTGTACAAGGCTAAGGAGGGCTACCAGAGCATAGTGTCGTTCAAGGCTACCATCATAAACCGCTGGGGGCAGAAGCTCTACTCGTGGGACGACCCCGCGGGAGGATGGGACGGAAGGGTGAACGGGCACACTGTCAGTGACGGCGTGTACTTCGTGATAGTGGACGCGATGGGAGCGGACGGGAGGCACTATAAGATAAGGAAGGACGTGAACGTCCTCACGGGTTACCACAACGAGGAGGGCAGCAGCAGCCTTGACGAGTAAGCGTAACCTTACACTGGGGGGATGAGCGAGAGGGACAAGCTGACAGTGCTTGGGGCGAGGGTGCACAACCTCAAGAACGTGGACGTGGAGATACCGCGGGGAAGCCTGACGGTAGTGACCGGGCTGAGCGGCAGCGGCAAGTCGTCCCTCGCCTTTGACACCATCTTCGCCGAAGGGCAGCGAAGGTACATCGAGACCTTCTCCGCCTACGCCCGCAACTTCCTCGGCAACCGAGAGCGCCCCGACGTGGACAAGATAACGGGCCTCTCGCCCGTCATCAGCATCGACCAGAAGACAACAAGCAAGAACCCCCGCTCCACCGTAGGCACGGCGACGGAGATATACGACTACCTCCGCCTGCTCTACGCGCGGGCAGGCGAGGCTTACAGCTACGTGACGGGGGAGAGGATGGTGCGCTACAACGAGGAGAAGATAAGGGAGCTGCTGCTCTCGCAGTACCAGGGCAGGAAGGTCGTCCTGCTCGCCCCGCTCGTCGACAACCGCAAGGGACACTACCGCGAGCTCTTCGAGCAGATACTGAAGAAGGGCTACCTGCACGCCCGCGTCGACGGGGAGATGCGAGAGGTGACGCACGGCTTGCAGCTCGACCGCTACAAGAACCACACGATAGAGGTGGTCATAGACCGCCTCGTGGTGCGTGAGACGGACGACCACCGACTGGAGAACAGCGTGGCTAACGCCCTGAAGCAGGGCGACGGGCTGATGATGGTGCTCG
>JAJPZF010000065.1 GCA_021204545.1 Prevotellaceae bacterium | reverse complement strand
CCATCTCTATCTCCTTCGTTATGCGGTCAACGTCCTCGCCGTAGAGCTGGTCGAAGGTGTTTATCTGCCTGTCGGCGAAGTCGGTGAAGATGGTTGTGCTTTTGGTGAACGCCTGGTCGAGGTCTAAGAGGATGAGGCGGAACTTGCCCCCGTCGGCGATGGGCTTGAAGCCCTTTATGTTGTTGTGCGGCCAGTCTTTGTTGCCGAGATAGAAGCACACCGCCATATAGTTGCAGTACTCGTCGATGTCAACCATCTGCTTCAGCTCCTCGTACACCGCGTCGTCGGAGCAGTCCTTGGCAAGGTCGTACCATCGCTGCATGCTCTCGTATGTGCCGCACTTCTGCACATAGCCCGAGTCGGCCGACATCTCGAACTGGTCTATCTCGTCGTCGTCAAGGCCATAGTTGGCGTAGACGTAGTGCTTGTTGCTTGGCTCACGCATGTTGATGACCCCGGCGTACTTGCCGTTGATGTAGTGCATCACGGGCTGGTAGGCTTGGCAGTCAACGTCCAAGCCGCTGCGAAGGACTATCTCCTGCAATGCGGCGTCCTCAATGCGACAGCTCTTGTCGTTCCCTCCGTTGCGTATCAGTATGGCTTTGTGCTTAAGGTAGGGCTTCTCCTCGAAGAAGTCGTAGGGCAGGAAGCTTTGCAGCTCGTACTGCTTGTTCGCCTTGATCTTGAAGGAGTAAGGTGTCCAAGCCCTGCTCCAGCCGCCGCAGCGCTCCATCGCCGTCTCTTGGTTCACCTCCATCAGTCCCTCCTCGTTGATGTACTCGAAGCTGACGGGGCGTTCCCATTTCTTCGTCCTGTTGTCGTAGACGAAGATACCGTGGTCGTCGCTGTAGAGGTTGAGGCTGTCTGAGGCGACGCTCACGACGGGCAGGGGGAACGTCTTGTCCTTGTAGATGTACGTGCGTGTGACGACGGGGCTGGGCAGGTAGCCGTCTTGGGTGAGGCAGAAGCGGTAGACGGTGGTCTCCGTGGGGTAGAACAGACCGTCGGTGCTTGTCGTGCCGTTAGTGGCGGTGGGTGCGCTGCCGTCTGTCGTATAACGCAGGGTCGTTCCTTCGGGTATGTTCACGCAGACGGTGAGGGTAGTGCCGAATATCTGGCTGTCCTTGTCCACGGCCGGTGCCTCGAGGCGTTCAGTGCAGAAGGTGCTTCCCTCGTTAGTTGCCTCGGGTGTGGGTGTTGATGTCCAGGCCCATTCGTCGGAGCTCAGGCTCTTGCGGGCATAGCTGCAACGGCTGACAGCCTCGGGGTACTGTTGCGAGGCTATGAGGTTGCCGTCAGCGTCGCTTAGGTATATCGTGCCTCCCTCAGCGTCCAGCTTCATGTCCACCTGCGTGGAGAGTGCGTCGTGATGGTCGAACCACAGGTTAAGGTATGCCCCTGGCTCTACGGCCACAGCTCCTGTGAGGCGCGCCTTCTCAAGGTTAGAGCTGTCGTCGCTCACCCAGCAGCCCGTCAAGGTGAACGCCCTCTGCCCTGCGTTGTACAGCTCAACCCAGCCGCCGTAGTTCCACGAAGGGTCTATGAACTGGTCCACGTTGGCGCTCTGTATCTCCGTCATTATGACGCCGCCCTGCTCCTCGGTCTCGCCCTCCGCGCACAAGGGGCAAGAGGCGGCGGCGAGGAACAGTACTGTACTCTTTCTCATGGTTAGAGATTATTTGCCTGGGATTATTTGCCCGCGAAGTTAGCCATAGCCTTAGACAATCGCAAGCGAGCAGGAAAGGAATGCCCTGCCGTGGTACACACTTGTCGCAGTGCATTCGGTGAGCGCACTCAGGTGCATTCGGTGAGCGCACTTAGGTGCATTCGGTGAGCGCACTCAGGTGCATTCGGTGAGCGCACTTTGGTGCATTCGGTGAGCGCACTTTGGTGCATTCGGTGAGCGCACTGTTGCGATGGTATTATGGAGACTGCGAAGAGTCACGGTCGGGCATGACGAAGAGTGACCGCTACCCGAGGCGTCGGGTAGCGGTCACTCGTCTGGGTAGTCGGCTGTTACTTGCCCCTTACGAACTTAGTGGCGCACTGGTTGCCTTCCTTGTCCCTTGATGTGGCGATGTAGACGCCGCTTGGCAGGCTTGCTATGCTTACCCTTGAGTGTCCGCCCTCAAGCAGGACGTCGCCGTAGATGTACGTCACGCCGCTAACTGAGTGTACCGCGAGCGTCACTGCGTCGCAGTCCTCGTCCTTGAGCAGTAGCCAGTCGCCCTGACAGGCGATGCTCATGCCTCCGCTGCGTGAGGCGAGGATGAAGTCGGTGGGTTCATCTGTAGGTTCATCTGTAGGTTCATCCGTAGGTTCATCCGTAGGCTCATCCGTAGGCTCATCCGTAGGCTCATCAGTAGGTTCATCCGTTGGTTCTTCGGTAGTCTCCTCGTCAGAGGGTTCATCCGTAGGCTCTTCCACCTCCTCCTCGTCGTCGGTCGTGCCTGTCCATTCCCACAGGGCGGCGTAGGTGTTCATGCGGTTGCTTGCCTTTATGGTGGGGCTTGTCATCAGGTAGATGTCCGAGCCTCCGTCAGGGTATCGCCCGCAGGTCTCGTCGCCGTTCATGGTGCAGTAGACGAGGCTGTCCGCCCACGAGCCGTCCTCCGCCTCTATGCGCACCA
>JAJPZF010000100.1 GCA_021204545.1 Prevotellaceae bacterium | reverse complement strand
ATAATCCGCAAGCACGTGGAGGCTCACACCGACTTCGCCTCTGAAGAGGAAGCGGTGCGTGTTATAACTGATGTCGTGGAAAATGGCAATATTCACCAAGATGACAACGCCTGGACTATAACAAAAGACGGCTATAAGGCTGTGATTGCGCAGGACAAAGAAGGAAACTGGGTGTTGACCGCATACGACAGCTCGAGAAAAGCAGAGGAGAAAAAGAAAGGCGCTCCCACTCCCGTCACCGCTGGTAAGCCCGCCGAAGCGGATGGGGCACGTGCTGTCACCCCAAACCTTTCCGCTGGCAAAGGTAGCCAAAAGGGGAACTCAGCGCAAGAGAAGGGCGGGAAAAACGAGGGAGCTCCCCAAATCGGGCCCGTGAGGAAGGGCAGGCTGCTGGAGCGCGCGAGGGAGAAGATGTCGGCCGCCGCCAAGGCGGTGTCCGAGAAGGTTCTGAAGAAGGTGGGGCTGAAGGACTTCCTCGCCAAGAAGAAAGACAAGGCTCTCTATAAGTACATCTACTACAAGGACGGGTACGGCTACGCCACGGACGGCTGGCAGCTGATAAAGTTCAAGGCAGACTACCCGAAGGAGTGGGAGGGCAAGGTCGTCCTTGACAACAAAGTGACGGACACTGGCAGCACTTTCGGGGCGGGCAGTATGGAGGATGTCCTGGGAAAGATGCTGGGCAGCGACGGTGTCAGAAGGGTCGACCCTGAGGGCATAAGGAAGTCGCTCGCGGCGATAAGGAGCACATTGTATGAGGGAAAGAAGAAGAAAGAGCATCCACTCAATGACAGATACTTCCAGAGCGTCCCATTCCAACTCGTGGCTCTCGACGGCGGGGCAGACACTGATGGTCGAAGATACATAACTCTCTCCGATGAGATGCTGGAGACGGCGATGAGGCTGGTGGACAACGCGGAGAACGCGGAGGTGTACACCACACCCGAAGTGCTTGCCGTGACGGCTGACGGCATGACGGCCATCTTCCGCAATGCGAAATTGAGCCCCGAACAGGAATATGCCGTGTGGAAAGACGGCCGTCTCTTCCTGTCAGATTTCGGGCGCGGGAAAATAGCGCATGAGGCATGGAAGTTGCTGCCGGAAAAGGCGGAGACACCCGAGGAGGCTGAGCGCATAAGACAGCAGCGCAAGGAGCTGGAGAGGCTGCTCAGCGAGGCGGGCGACCTTGACCGCGACCCCTACTTCCAGATTGTGGAAAAGGAGGGAGGAAGGCCTGCCGACACTGAGGGAGGAGATACTGGAGAGTCTGGCGGGGATGTGACCGCAGAGGAGAAGGACGAGAACGGAATGCCATTTGTGCGCTCGTCAGACGGCAGCACCGTGTTCGGTGAGATAGGCGAGGAGAGCGGTCTGCCCGCAGGTCCGATAAAGCTGAGCGAGGGCAGGATAACGAACCCCGCCACGAACGCCGGCTACGGGCGTGTACATATTGATGCCCGCCACGGAGACGAGATAAGGGCCGCCGGGTTCGGGAGCGTGGAGGAGTTCGTGGACTACGTGTCGAAGAACTGGACGAGGATTGTGGAGGGAAACCAGCGTGCCGGCAAGAAGACTTACCTGTTGGAGGTCAGCGCCGACGACAAGCACAACGACACGCTGATGGTGGAGCTGTCCCGTGACAGCGGCTACTGGAACGTGAACACTGCCGGCGTGTTCAACAAAGGCTACTCTGAGAAAAAGAAAGAGGTGTTTAGCCGTCCTGCCGCGGCTACCCGGTCCGCCACGACCGGTGAAGTTACGCCCCCTGCCGCACAAAACGGTGGCGAAGCGACAGAGGCCCGCAAGGAAATTTCCTCTCCAACACCTTCTTCTGAGCGCAAAGGTAGTCAAAAGGGGAACACCGCGCAAGGAAACGGAGGGGAAAACGAGGGAAAACCTTCTCGCCCCAAGTGGCTATGGGCGGATTTGGGAGATGTAGAATACACGGCAGAGAAGGAAATAGATGGAGGCTTCGTCTCGAGGATTGCGAAGAAGAACGGCAGGACTCTTGTGGACACATACCTAAACGGTCACTTGTGGGAAAGTAAGGTCTTTGACAAGGACGGCAATCTGGAGGCATACGCGGAACTCTATGACAATGGAATGCCAAGATACTTGCAAAATAATTACGAAGAAATTGCCTACGACAGTAATGGATCTGTTGTAAGACATGTCCTCTATGGCGACCATCAACTCAACGTGGAAGATTACTACACCAATGGACGGTTGACTGCGCGCGCTTATACTACGGACAACGGTACTGACCATACTGATTACTTCGATGAGTCCGGAAACATAGTGGGATCCTCTGGAATTGGAGAAGAAGAGGCGAAGACTGAGGGTGAGAGGCTTGCGGCGCTCAATGACTTGCTCAGAAGGGCGAGAGAGTGGAACAAGGAGTACGGTATAGAAGGAGAGAGGGAGGACGCCGTGCCCAACTGGAAATTGAAAGGTCGCTCCGGGGATTATTGGAAAGGCAAGACAATAACCGATGATTTTGCTCAGGTGCGCCACCTTGGCAGAAACCTAGTCGAAGAGCCGAAGCCCGTGGGCAAGGAGCAGCCCTCGGAGGGCGGCACGCGCTTCAGAGAGACAGACCCCGACAAGGTGGGCGAGGCGACCGACAAGGCGATAGCCGAGAGC
>JAJPZF010000149.1:6032-11159 GCA_021204545.1 Prevotellaceae bacterium | reverse complement strand
GGTAGCCGCCCAGTATCAGCTCCTCGCGGGGATCCCACACGATGAGCTGCTTGTAAGGGTGCTCGCCCGTGTCGAACTCGTCGAGGTCCAGCTCCTTTCCCGTGCCTCCGCCCGCGGCCCTGAAGGTCAGCTCACGCAGCCGCCCTATCTCTCGCAGTACGTTGGGCGAGTCCTGCCATGTGACAACGTAGATGATGTTGCCGCTGCGGTTGGTCTTCCTTAGCCGCTTCTCTTCCGTTAGCTCTTGCCTCAGCAGGCCGACGGGCACGGGGTCGATGATTTCAGCGCTCATACTCATTCAGATCTTGTATACTTCTTCCTTGACAATCTCGGCCCACTCCTTGGCCTGCCGCTCCCTCGTGAATGTCTGCCACGGGATGGGCTTGCCTATTCGCACCTCATACTGCTTGCCGCGCGAGCGGTACATCTCGTCGGGGAGCAGCGCCATTGCGAAGTTGGGCAGCCTGAGCCGCTTGCACAGGTTCGCCACACGATAGAACCTCTTGCTGTTCTCTCCGAGGAAATGTATCGGCACAACGTCGCGCCTGTGCTGCACGCTCTTGACGATGAACGACTTGCCCCACCTCAGGTCCCTCACCACGCCGCCTTGCTTGCGGCTGCACAAGCCTGCGGGGAACATGATGACGTGGTTGTCGCTCCGGAACGCTCCGTCAACCATCCGTGGGAGGCTGCGTGACTGCGCGCCTATCTTGTTGATGGGAACGCACAGGGGAGCCAAGCCGCTGAGGTTCATCAGCAGGTCGTTGACGAGGTACTTCACACGTCCGCCGTAGAACTCGCCAAGCACCGAGCCGAGCGTGACACCGTCGATGGCGCCCAGCGGGTGGTTGGAGACGAAGGTGTACGCCCTGTCGTCGGTGGGGAGGTTTGCCTTTCCCTTCACCGCGACCCTTACGCCCAGATAGTCGAGCGTGCCTTTGCAGAAGTCCACGCCAACGCGGCCCTGCTCGAGATACTTGTTGATGAAGTCCTCGTGGATAAAGCGGCGGAGCCAAGAAAAAAAGGAGTTAGGGATGTATCTCGCCCTAACTCCCGCTCTTTGCTTTACTATCTTCTCGATATCTATCCGTGTCGCTGCGCCAGTGCTCACTTCACAAGATGCTGACGATGCGGTTGTTTATGCGGTAGCGCCCGCGTGGCAGGCCGTAGAGCCAGTTCTTGCCCGTGGCGAGCTGCATAGTGAGATAGAGCGCCCCGCCTTGCGTGTAGATGGGCAGCTCTTGCTTGTGCTTGCTGCTGACGCAAAGGCTGTTTCCCTTGACGGTAAGGCTGACGGGGTAGGCGCTGTGGGCTGCTTTCCCGTTCAAGGCTTCCGTCCAAGCCGACCTCCTTGCCACTGAGTCGGAGATCGCGCTCTTAAGATTGTCGTGGCCCGCCATTGCGCAGAGGCTGCCTGTCAACATGGCTAAAAGTAGAAGAAAACGTCTCATTGTCTCATATTCGCTTACAAAATTAGCAGTTTCTACTTAAACGTCAAAGCTTGGCCGCCTAAATTTATAAACTCGCTCACGTTGTTGCTACGTGTTCCTTACATATTCGGCATTAAGAATGACGGTAAGCTCGAGAGGCTGGCAACCGTTTAACTCGCTGATGGGCAGCTGATTTAGCCTTCCTTTCTATTGACGCACACTGAACAAGATTGCCAGAATGGCATTTTTGTTCAGTCTGGGTAGGGCGCCATGACTGGTGGAAGTAAGGATTTCGTAGCGTGCCCTAAGAGCAAATTCACTTTAATACTTTTGCCACCTCTCCTTGAAAGTCGAGGGAAGGCTCGCCTTCCGTGGCTGCCTTCCCTCTTCGTCCCACATACACCGGCGGCAGGGTTGCCGCCGGCTTTTGCTTACTTGGCAAGCACCTTCTTGCCGTTAATGATGTATATCCCCTTTGCCGGCTTCCGTGCGAGACGCCTGCCGCTAAGGTCATAGATGATGTCCTCGCTTGCTTCCTCACTGACGGAGCTGATGCCCAATGGGATGGTGAATGCTATCCTGTAGCTTGCGCTGAGGCTGTCGTCGTCTTGTGCCGTTACAGTGATTACGAGGGTGTCGCCCGTCTCCTCGTAAGTGTAGCTTACGGTAGCGCCTTCGCCTGCGGTAATCACAAGCTCTTCCTCATTAAAGCAGCCTTCGAAGGTCATGCCGTCGGTGAGCGTCGTCTCGCCCAGCGTGGCGTTGAGACTAAGGTCTGGCGTGACGAAGGTGAGGGTGTACGTCTTGTTCTCGTCAGGCTCATCCTTCGCAGCTATGGTTATGGTGACCACGCCCGTCTCCTCGTCGTATTGCTGGCTTGAGGTAGCGCCCTCGCCTGTGCTGACCACCAGCTTCTCTGCGTCGTAGGAGGCGTAAAGCTGTGAGCCGTCCTCTATTTCCTCGCCGTTCCACGTTGCCTTAAGGCTGAGGTCGGGCGTGTCGAACGTGATGGTGTATGTCTCGCTTAGGCTCTCGTCGTCCCTTGAGCATACGGTGATGGTGAGCACGTACGTCGTCGTAGTCTCAGTGTACTCGTATGTCACCTCAGTGCCTTCAGTAGCCTCAATCTCCAGGTACGTCGGGTCGTAAGAGCCCTCGAAGGTCATTCCGTCTGTGAGCTCAGTGCCGTCGAGCGAGGCGTGCAGGGTGAGGTCAGGGATGACGAAGGTGATGGTGTACGTCTTGCTTGAGGTCTCGTCGTTGCTTGCCGTGAGGGTGAGGGTAAGCTCGCCCGTCTCTTCGTCGTACTGTTGCGTGCTTATCGTTGCGCCGTCGCCTGCCGTTATCTCCAGCTTATCCTCGTCGTAGGCGGCGTATACCGTTGCCTCGCCCTCTTCCTCGTCCACTGTCTCGCCGTTCCACGTTGCGTGGAGGCTGAGGTCAGGGGCGGCGAACTGTATCACTGTGCTGTTAGCCTTGCCGTAGCCTTGCACGATGACGGTGAGCGTGTAGGTGTCCGTGTCGTAGTAGACGGTGGGGCTTTGCGAGCCGTTGCCTTCGGCCTTTACTGAGAGCAGGCTCTTGTCGTAGGCGGTGTCATACTCTTCCTGAGCCTCCTTCCCGTCGTAGGTGATGGTGGGTCGAAGGTCGAGGATGCCGTAGTAGGTGAGTGTCGTTGCGTCGCTGCTGATGGTGAGGGTGCTCTCGCCGTCGTAGTAGAACTTCTCCTCGTCGTCGTAGGCGTAGATGCCTGCGGGCAGCTGCTCAGTCACGTCCAAGCCGTGGAAGGCGGCAAGGCTGAGGGACACGCCGTTGTCTGTGGTCGCAGTCTCCGCAGCAGAGCTGAACACGTAGTTCATATACAGGGCTGGGTCTACGAGCCACCATCTGGTGTTCTCCTCGCCCGAGGTTGTTTCGTAGGTGTTCTTGCCAGTGTAGTAAGCAGCCAAAGCGTCCAGGCTCGTCGCTCCCACGAAGATGTTGGAGGAGGCGGAGCTGAAGCTGAAGGTGGCATTATAGTATTTCATATTGGCTCGGTATATCTCCACGTAGCCGTCGTCCTCGCTTTGCGTGAAGGTCATGCTCTCCCCATCGTTGTACTCAGCAGTGCTTGTGGTGATGGAGATGATGTCGGAGGAGAAGGTCGAGCTGCCGTTGCCGACACGGTCTATGACGAGGTAGTTGCTCTCTCCGCTTATGAGCGTGCCGTCTGTCTGGTTGATAGTCCAGCGGGCCTCGGGCTTCGAGGAGAGGGAGTCGTTGGTGTTGAGGAAGCCCTCCACCGTCTTGTTGTAGAGAAGGTAGTCGCCGTCCTCCAGTGTGCTCCACTTAAGCTCTGGCACGGTCACCTCGTCGTTCTCGAAGTTGTCTCCCGCCAAGCCTGCGAACTGTATCGTGTACGTGTGCGTGTTCGTCGGGTCGTCTGCTATGTTGCTGCCAGTCACTTTGATGGTCATCGTGAAGTCATTGTCCTCCGAGGGCTCTGTCACCTCGACGGTGGCCACGACACCAGCGGCGTACTTCATCAGCTTCGGGCTGTAGAAGGCGCTCACTGTGGCCTTCCCCTCCTGGTCGAACTCAATGTCCTCGCCGGCGTACTTCGCCATGCTAAGCTCCCCGACGTACACCATCTCAATGTCGTCGATGTAGAGGTAGTCTCCGTCGCTGCCCTTCCCTGCGGTCTCGTTGGTGCTGAAGGTGGCGAGGATAAGCCCCGGGGTGTCGTCGCTCGTGTAGGTGAAGGGCAGCGAGTACTGCACCCACTCGTCGCTCGCGGGGATGCCCATCTCGGCGTGAGCCACGACGATGCCCATATCCTCAACGTTGTCCGTGGGGTCGTACATCACGGTGCCTGCCTTGTGTGTGTATACGCTCACGCGGGCGTTGCCTGTCCCCTCGCTTGCCGGCTTGAACTTAAGCCACACTCTCATCGAGTCGGGGCGGCCTGTGAAGGGGGTGTAGAACTGGTTGTTCTCCCCGTACGTGCTCTCGTCGCCTGTGTTGGAGGAGTCGGAGAAGTTGTAGTTCTTGCTGCCGTCCGTGGCTGTCGTGCTGTGGGTGTATATCTGACCGTTGGTCATCACGCCGTTGGCCACGACACCGAATATGCTGGAGGACATCACGTAGACCGACTTAGTGCCCTCTGACCCAGGGCGTACGTCGTCGCTTGCGCACAGCTTGCTGCCGCTGCGGCCGAAGCTGTTGAGCGAGCTCGCGTCTATGGTGGCGTAGCCGTGCCATCCTTGTGGCTCGGTGTAGCTGCCGTAGGAGGAGATGAAGTCGCTCTCGAAGTCGGAGTTGGGGAACTGGTACTGTGCTCTTGCCGCGAGGCTGGCGAGCAGTGTCATCACTGTGAATAGGGCTTTTCTCATGCTCTTGTTAGTGGTGTTAAGTGGTTATCATTCGTTTGTCGCCGGCAAAGGTAGCCGCGCATCAGGGTAGCGCACTGCCGAAAGGGTAGCATTCAGGGGTTATACCGAAAAAGATGCGGCTCTACCGCAATGAGCCGCGAAAGGGGTGTAGACCTCCTCGCCCGAAGAGGTGTAGACCCCTTTGGGCAAGGAGGTATTACCCCTTTGGGCAAACAGGTAATACCCCTTTGGGCAAACAGGTAATACCTCTTTGGGCAAACAGGTAATACCCCTTTGGGCAAACAGGTAATACCCCTTTAACCGAAGGGGTGTAGACCTCTTTCGCG
>JAJPZF010000149.1:0-5932 GCA_021204545.1 Prevotellaceae bacterium | reverse complement strand
CTTTGGGCAAACAGGTAATACCCCTTTAACCGAAGGGGTGTAGACCTCTTTCGCGAAGCCTCACGGGTAGCGACAAGGAAGCCGGCCCTTGGGGGAGCCGGCTTCCTTATATATATTGTATGGTATGCCTCTGGGGCGGCCGCTACTTGAGCGTCACCTTCTTGCCGTCCACGATGTATATGCCCGGCTTGACGGCCTTCTGCACACGGCGGCCGCTGAGGTCGTACGTGCCAGTCGCCACTGTGCTGGTGCTGACGGAGGTGATGCCCAGCGTGGTCTCCTTGCCGAACACCACGTTGACCGTGCCAAGCGCGCCAAGGTCGATGTCCATGACAAGGTACAGCTCTCTCTCGGTCATCATGCCTGTCATCTCGACGGGAAGCTCACCCATCTGCGGTCCCATCCAGAGGGAGATGTCGTCGCGGTCGCCGGCGGTGATGGTGATGTTCCCTTTGTAGCTGAAGGAGCTGAGTGAGTCTACTGTCTCCACGTGGAGGCTGTCCACCCTGATGTTGCCTATCCCCAGCTCGCCCATGACGAAGTTGTTAAGCACGACGTTGATGTTCCCGTCCTCACGTGTCTCGACGGTCACAGTGGCGTCAATCTCCAAGGAGCTTTCCCCTGCCACGGTGTAGACGAGCTTCTCGGTGTAGTCAACAGTGATATTCTCTGGCTCTGCCGAAGGCTCGTCAGTCTCTTCCTCGTCGGTTCCCTCCTCGTCGGGCTGCTCTACAGTCACCTCGAAGTCGCTGCCGAAGGCGACGTCTATCGTCTGCTGCTCGCCCATCACGGCCATAGTGATGCTTATGGTGAGGTAAAGCTGGTTGTCAGTCATCTTGCCCGTCAGCGCCAGTGGCACGTCGCCAAGGAGCGGGCCGAACCAGCTGTCAACTCCCTCAAGGTCGCCCTCTGTCACCTGTGTTGTGCCGTTGAAGGTGAAGGTCTCGTAGCCCGTCTCCTCGGTCAGCTCGATGCCGCTCAGCTCGATGTTGCCCACGGGCAGCTCCTCATAGTCGCCTTCGTCCTCATCATACATGGAGAGGATGAAGTTGCTGAGCTTGAAGTTGATGGTGCCGTCGTCTTGCTTGTCGACGGTGACGGTAGTCTGCAAGGGCTCGCTGGCGTTGCCGTCGACGGTCACCACAAGGCTGTCGGTGTAGTCGGTGGCAAAGGAGAGTGATGCCGCGCAAAGGCAGGCTGCTGTAAGTAGAAGCTTTCTCATAATGATTGTATTTAGGTTGGTTAAACGTGTTCAGTATCTGTACGCCAAGCCCACCGTGGCGTAGATGGGGTAGAGCTTGAACTCGACGGTGGGGAAGTCGGGCTCGAAGATGTCGCTAAAGCTCCAGTCGAGCAGGGCGAAGACGTTCATGTGCTTGGTAGCCTTCCAGTCGAAGGCGAACTCCAGTCCCGCCGTCCAGTTGCGAAGGTTGTCGGAGAAGTCATACGAGGCTGGCGAGGAGCGGTCAATGTTCACCTTCTCGCCCACGGGGCTGTCCACACGAAGGTAGCCAACGCCCTGCTTGTTGTCGTACACCTGCCCCTTGAAGCTCTCGCTGACGAAGACCGAGAAGAACGGACCTGCGCTTATGTTCCATCGGGGCGACACACGCACCGTGGCAAGCACGGGCATCGTCAAGCCCCAGAGCTCCACGTCGGTGATGTCGCACCCGGTGAAGTAGCCCGACATTGTGTTGCCCTCCTGCGTGAGCGACATCTTGTAGTTCTTCACGTCGGCGCTCGTGTGGAAGCCCTCGTATACGAAGTGCCATCCCACACTGAAGCCCCAGCGCTTGGAGAGCATCTTGTACACGTCCGCCCCGATGGTAGCCCCTCCGTGAGGGCTGAAGGCGTTGATGCTGCGTATCTCGCTGGGCAGAGGAAGGGGTGTTGTTCCCCCTATGGTGTAGCCGAGGCGCACTATCACGCCGCCTCCTCCCTCGCTCGTCGGTCCCCACTTCTCGTACTTGTCCGTGTCCTCAGCCGCCGAGGTGAGGCAGACCGACAGGAGCAAGCCTAAGGCAATGTATCTCATACTGGTGTTCATTCGCAAGTGATGACGATGTTGTCTATCCACAGCTTCGTGCCTATCGCGCCCTCGAAGTAAGCCCCTCGCCAGCTGCTCGAGAAGGCGACGATCATATTGTAGCCGTTGTTGGCGAGGATGTCCTCGTCGGGCTCCTCGGTGTACACGACGTCCATGTCGAACAGCTGCCACTCCTTCGTCACGCCGTGTATCGGGTCGCCGCTGAGCTTGTCGCTGCCGTCGGCGTTGTAGTGATGAGGCAGGCGTGCCTTACCTATTATATATGGGCTGCTCAGCACGTCGTCGCCGTTCAGCTGCACCTGGTTGCCCTGCTCGTCCTGGTTGCGGTACACCACGACGTAAGCTTCTGGCTCGTCCACCACGCCGACGACGGGCGTGCCGTTCTTGTCCTGGAACGTCTCCCCTATCTCGCACTTCATCCACACCTTGAAGTTGACGGGCTTGTGCTTGAAGGGCAAGCCGAAGAGCGTCGCCTTCCTCGCGTCCTTAAGAGCGTTGGTCACGTCGAAGTAGCCGTCGAACATGCTGCCCGAGGCGATGAGGATGTTCACCATCTTGCCGAAGGGCCCTGCGTCGAGCGTCTCCATCTTCACGCAGTCAGTGCTGTCTGGCCCGCCGCCTACGACGGGTATCGTCGGGTACTCGAAGGGCTTGGCGCTCGACTTGCTTAGCTTGAAGCCCGGGTTGCCGTTCTTCCACGGCTCGCTGCCGAAGAGCTCGCTGACGCTCGTCTCGTCCGTCTCCGTCCACACGAAGTAGACGCTCTTGTCGTCCACGGTCTTCGTGGGGTCGTTGAGGGCGTAGTTGCCGTTGAAGTCGAACTGTAGCACGAGCATGTCCTCCGTGCTCTCGCTGTCGATGCGCACGCATATCTTGTACTCACGGCTCCAAGCCTTGTTCTCCGACACCACCTTGAAGCGCTGTATCCGCTCGTCGGAGAAGTCCACCGCGCTGCCGTTCTGGAACTGCTGCCACTCGCCGCCTTCCGTCAGTATGTACGGCGTTGCTCCCTCGGTCACCTTCAGCGTCAGGGGCAGGGTCGTTATCTTAGCCTTCCGCCTCGCGAGGAAGCCGACGCTGTCGGCGACGGAGCTGACGGTCTGCAAGGTGTCGTACTCGTGGTACAAGACAGTCTCGGGGTCGTCGAGGTGTATGCTCACCGCCTCAATGTCGCACTCCGTGTTCAGCGGCTCGTCGCCGAAGCACGAGGAGAGCAGCAGCGCCACGGCAAGACAGGGAAGGGCAGGGGTTAAGCCTTTGTTCATCTTATGTTATGAGCTCGTGTTCTTTACGGGGGCAAAGAAAGGCAACGTCGGGCTATACGGTGCGACATTTCGGTTAAATGAGCCAATAATACCAAAAGGGACGCCTTCACCGCCTACGTTTAGGCTTCGCGGTTCTTTCATTGAACAAGTTCCAAAGCCTTCATTGAACAAGTTCCTGTTCCTTCATTGAACGCTTTGAGGCTTCCCAATTGAGGCGGTGCGAAATCCTAAAATATGCCCATCTCATCGAGTATTTTAGATGTTCTTGGGGGTTGCGCTGAGGCTTTGCGGGAGGAAAGTGAGGAGAACGTAGAACGAACGTATAACGAGCGTACAACGAGCGTACAAATGCGGTAGCCCGTGAAATCGGACCATTTTGTGCGTGCGTTTATAGGAGCTACGCCCGATTTTTTACTACCTTTGGAGCCGTTATTGAGGAAGGAAGGATGCCCAGCGAGACTTATCACACACCCGTGCTTGCGCAGGAGACCGTCGAGGGCTTGGCGGTGCGTCCTGATGGAGTGTACGCCGACCTCACCCTCGGCGGGGGAGGGCACAGCCGAAGGATACTCGAGAGACTGGGCAAGAGTGGGCGGCTCTACGGCTTCGACCAGGACGAGGACGCCCTCCAAGCCGCTCCCACAGGCGACGAGCGCTTCACCTTCATCCACAGCAACTTCCGCTTCCTCAAGAACTGGTTGCGCTACTACGGCCACGAGCAGGTGGACGGGATAGTGGCGGACTTGGGCGTGAGCAGCCATCACCTTGACACGGCGGAGCGCGGCTTCAGCTTCCGCTTCGATGCCCCCCTTGACATGAGGATGAACCAGAGAGCCACGACGACCGCCCGCAAGGTAGTGAACGAATACAGCGAGGAGCGGCTCGCCGACGTGTTTCGCCTTTACGGCGAACTCGGGGCAAGCCGAAGGCTGGCGGCAGCCATAGTGCAGGCGAGGGCAAGGCAGAGCATAGAGACGACGGGGCAGCTGGCTGACGTGCTGAAGCCTCTGCTTAGCAAGGAAAGGGAGAAGAAGGACTTGGCCAGGGTGTTCCAAGCCCTGCGCATAGAGGTGAACGGCGAGATGAGGTCGCTGCGAGATATGCTCGGCAGTGCGGTGACGGTGCTGAAGCCGGGCGGCAGGCTCGTGGTGCTTACCTACCACTCGCTCGAGGACCGCATGGTGAAGAACGTGATGAAGACGGGCAACACGGAGGGGCGTGCTGAGCAAGACGCCTTCGGCTGGCAGAGAAGCCCGCTAAGGCAGGTGGGCAAGATGATTACCCCAAGCCCCGAGGAACAGGAGCGCAACCCGAGGGCAAGGAGCGCCAAGCTAAGGATAGCCGAAAGGACAGGGCAATGACCGACGAGGAACAGCTGAGAGACACCGAGGAGGAACAGGAGGAGCAGCCTGCGGCTGAGCCTGAGACTGTGCAGGAAGAGGCTTCCACAGAAGCGGGCGCTCACGAGGAAGCTCCCGAGGAGCTGTCGGAAGAGCCAGCGGAAGATCCAGCCGCCCCGCCCGAGGCGGAGCCGCTGGAGACGGAAGCCCCGAAGCTTGGGAAGTGGAGGCGCAGGATGCTCGACATACTGCTGCACGAGAGCGACAAGGAGGAAGAGGACGAGGCGACGCTGCTGGGCATCGTGCGCCGCATGGACGGCGAGTGGTTCCTTAGGCAGATGCCTCTCGTGCTTGTGATAGTGGTCTTCATGATAGTAAGGACGACGAGCCACTACCAGTGGCAGCAGCAGTTGATAGACCAAGAGGAGATAACCAAGCAGATAGAGGACGTGACCTACCGAGCCTCAGCCATCAGCAGCGACCTGACAGAGAGGATGCGGCAGAGCATGATAGAGAGAAAGCTTAAGGCCGACGGCGACTCCACGCTGCTCCCGAGCGTGGAGACGCCCTTCGTCATCGACATTAGCCCCGAGGACCGATGAGGAACAAGCTCAAGCTCTGGACTTTGTTCGCCCTCTTCCTTCTGGCGGGCGTGCGCATAGTGTTCGTGGCCGCCTACTCTATGGTGGCAGAGAGCGACTACTGGGAGGTGGTGAAGGACAAGTTCACGCGCGACAGCATCTGCATCCCCGCAAAAAGGGGCAACATACTCTCGAGCGACGGCAAGACGATGGTGGCCTCAGTGCCAGAGTTCCGCATACTGATGGACTTCGTGGTCATCGACAAGGACTCGGACATACGCCTAAAGGCGCAGGCTTGGCGTGACTCAGCTTTGCGCAGAGACATCGACTCGATAGCGACGGGGCTGGCAGTCATCTTCCCCGACCGCTCGGCGGAGTGGTTCAAGGAGCGCATTGAAAGGGGAAGGAAGCGTGGCTCGCACGCCTGGAGAGTGTACCCGGGCCTGGCGACGTACAAGCAATACCAAGAGTGCAAGCGGCTGCCGCTCTTCCGTGAGAGGCAGTATAAAGGCGGCTTCTTCGTGGAGAAGAGCATGCAAAGGAAGAAGCTCTACGGCTCGCTGGCAGCCCGCACGCTTGGCGATGTCTACAGAGACTCGGACGCGGCGAGGAGCGGACTGGAGTGGTGCTACGACACTCTGCTCAGGGGAAGGGACGGCTACGCCCACCAGACGAAGGTGCGCAACAAGCTGCTACAGT
>JAJPZF010000013.1 GCA_021204545.1 Prevotellaceae bacterium | reverse complement strand
TTCAAGGTGCTGAATAACACAAGCCAGAAGATAGAACTCGTGTCGCTTAAAGTTATCCCCTGAGGGACAAAAAAGCCCGCGTTAGTTGCAAAAATAAAGCAAATTTAATAACTTTGCCACACGTATCCGCAAGAGAGAGAAATAACCAAAGCATAAAATGGCAGCAATACAGAAAATCAGAAGATACGGCGTGGTGCTTATCGTAGTCGTGGGGCTCGCGCTCTTCGCCTTCATCGCCGAGGAGCTGGTGAGGGCAATATCCACCACTCGCAACGTCGGAAGGCAGAAAATCGGGGAGATCTACGGCAAGAGCGTCAACTACCAGGACTTCAACGCACTCTACGAGGAGTATGAGAACGCCGTGAAGTTGACCTACGGACTGCAGAACCTCGACGAGACGCAGAGCATACAGCTGCGCGACCAGGTGTGGAGCGAGCTCGTCTCGCAGCGCATCATACAGCACGAGGCGAAAGCTCTTGGCCTTGAGGTGTCCGACCAGGAGGTGCAGTACATCATTAGCACCGGCTCAAGCTCCCTGCTCAGCCAGACCCCCTTCGTCAACCAGCAGACTAAAGCCTTCGACGTCAATATGCTCAAGCAGTTCCTCGCCAACTACGACGAGATGATGGACAGCCCCGACTTCCCGCAGGAGCAGAAGGAGGCTCTCGAGAAATACATGCGGTGGTGGCAGTTCACCGAGAAAAAGGTGCGACAGGAGGCTCTCGAGAACAAGTACAAGGCTCTGCTCACAAGCTGCATCCTCTCCAACCCCGTCAGCGCGCAGGCCGCCTTCGACGCCCGCCGCAACGTCTGGGCCGTCGTGCTCGCCTCAGTGCCTTACACCTCCATCAAGGACACTGACGTGCAGCCCACCGAGGCGGAGCTTAAGGCCAAGTACAAGGAGATGAGCAGGCAATTCCCCGAACAGTTCGACATGCAGCAGGAGGCAAGGGACATCAAGTACATCGCCGTGCCCATCGAGGCAAGCAAGGCTGACGAGCAGGCTCTCGACGCTGAGCTGAGGGAGTACGCCAGACTGCTCTCGGACAGCGCGGCGACACCCTCGGCAGTGGCGCGAGAGTCACGCTCCCTCGTCAGCTACAAAGCCTTCCCCGTCAGCAAAACCTCACTGCCGACGGACGTGGCTAACATCGTTGACAGCCTCGGGGAAGGCTCCATCTACGGCCCTTACCCCAACGCCTCGGACAACTCGCTCAACCTCGTGCAGCTCATCTCGAAAACGCAGCTGCCCGACTCCGTCTGCTTCCGCCGCCTTCAGGTGGCAGGCACCGACGAAAAGGCTAAGCATACCGCCGACAGCGTCATGACCGCGCTCGAGGCGGGAGAGCCTATAGACAGCGTCGCCAAGAGCCTCAACCAGACTGCCGAGGAGCAGTGGCTCACCTCCAAGATGGTGGACGCAGAGGAGCAGCTGAGCGGCGACAACCTCACCTTCGTCAACGCCGTCTTCAACTCCCCCGCAGGCACGCCCCAGAGGCTCGAGATGACGGGAGGCACGCTCATAGTGATCGTCACCGACCGCCGCAACATCATCGACAAGTACAACGTGGCGGTCATCAAGCGAACCATAGAGTTCAGCACCGAAACGCACAACGACATCTGGAACAAGTTCAGCTCCTTCATCGCAGCCAACCCGTCGCAGGCGGACATAGAGGCTAACGCAAGCCAAAACGGATACACCGTCCGCGAGACGCAATACCTCACGGCAGGCAGCCACTTCATAGCCAACATCCCAAGCACCGCAGACGCACTGCGCTGGACGTTCGACAAAGCAAAGAAGGGAGACATCTCCGAACTCTACGAGTGCGGCAGCAACAACAACGTGCTGCTCGTGGTCATGCTCGCCGACATACACAAAAAGGGAATGCGCAGCATCAACGAGCCCAACCTTCGCACCGCCCTCGAGCAGGAGGTGGTGAAGGACAAAAAGGCTGAGCGGCTGCTACAGCAGACCCAGGGGGCGAAGAGCCTCGCCGAAGTCCTGAAGGTCGAGGGAGCCTTGCGGGACACAGTCTCCGACATCTCCTTCGCAGCCCCTGTCTACGTAAGGCAGATAGCCGCAAGCGAGCCTGCCCTGAGCGGAGCCGTCGCTGCCGCCAAAAAGGGAGACCTCGTCACGGCTGTGCGGGGAGAAAGCGCGGTGTACGCCTTCCAGGTGACTGACCGCAGGCAGAACCCCGCCAAGCTCGACCTCGCCGAGGAGCAAAGGCAGCAGGCAAGGCAGTACCTTGGCGACCTGAACAGCTTCATGAACACCCTCGCCAGGAAAGCCAAGATAGTGGACAACCGATACAAGTTCTACCAGTAAGCCCCCACAGGCTCACTGCCATAAAGGGCGGACGCTTAGCCTAACCACGCCAGGCGTCCGCCCTTCGCTTGTCCCCACGCCTCGAGTCAAGGAGTTGCGAAGCGTCGTTACCATCATGGCGTTTAGCCTACGCCGCCCGCGATTAGCCCCTCCCTTAGGGAGGGGTGGCCTGCGGCGAGGTTCGGCTGCACTCGCTTACGCGAGCAAAGATTTTCCTTCGGGAAGAACTCCGTTCTTCTGGTCGAGCGAGCTCGTTTGCTCTCGTTTGCACGAACGTTGGGGGAGGCCAGCGAGCTGGAGGCTCGCCAGATAAGCAACTTGGGGGTGCGCAGCACCCCC
>JAJPZF010000114.1 GCA_021204545.1 Prevotellaceae bacterium | reverse complement strand
TGGTGCTGAAGAAGAGGTCTTGGTAGGGGCGCAGGTCGAGGCTCTTCTGTATGACGCGGTAGCCGAAGGGCTTCATGTTGGCGGGACACTTGGTCACGACCACGACGTTGGCGCGGCTCTTGTTCTCCGCTGGCTCACGCAGCCGCCCTGCGGGCAGAAGCTCGTCGTTGGTGATGAGGCGGTGGTAGTCGACGAGCAGTATGTTCAGCCCCGGTGTGACGTAGAGGTGCTGGTAAGCGTCGTCAAGCAGCACGGCTTCCACGTCCTTCGTCGCCTCGTCTCGGCAGAGTCTCTCTATGCCTTCCGCACGGCTCTTGTCCACGGCCACGTAGATGTCCCTGAACTTCTGCCTTACCTGCCACGGCTCGTCGCCTATGGCCTGCATGGGAGTGTCGAGGCGGGCGAGCTGATATCCCTTTGTCGTGCGCTTGTATCCTCGGCTCAGCACGGCTACCTTGCACCTGCCCCTCAGCAGTCGCAGGATGTACTCCACGTGGGGTGTCTTGCCTGTGCCTCCGCTCGTGATGTTGCCCACGCTGATGACGGGCAGGCGGAAGCGTTGGCTCTTGAGTATCCCCATGTCGAAGAGGGCGTTCCTCACTGCCACAGCCAAGCCGTAGAGCCAGCTTAGCGGCAGTAGCCATCGGTTTACTTTGACGAGGTCGCTCTCCTCCATGTTGCTCCTTTAATATATATTGGGGTCGTAAGGCAGGCGAGCCTGTATGCGGTCTTGGTCTTCGAGCGTGCGCAGCAGTGTGAACACGGGGTAGTACTCTCCCGCGAGGCTTCGCATCCGGCTGTCTATGTAGCCTTCCTCTTCTCGCCCGAGCAGGGCGGTGTACCACGGTGTGGGCGTTGGGTAGGTGGCTGTGTGGTAGTCCTTCAGCTCGGCAAGGGCTGCAGCTCCCTCCACAGCGTCATCAAGGTTGCCAAGCTCGTCCACCAAGCCAATCTCGATGGCTTGCTCGCCAGTCCACACTCTGCCTTCGCCTATCTGCCTAACGGTCTCCTTCGTCATCCCTCGTCCCTGGGCGACTCTGCTTACGAATGTCTCGTAGCCACGGTCTATCTCCCCTTGCATCAGCCTCCCTTCCTCAGCGTTAAGGGGGCGTGAGAGCGAGCCGAAGTCGCTGAGGGCGTTGGTCTTCACCACGTCGAACCTCACACCGAGCTTCTCGGTAAGCAGTTCGCTTAGGTCGGGTATCAGTCCGAAGATGCCTATGCTTCCCGTCAGCGTGGTAGGCTCGGCGTATATCTTGCTGGCGTTGCTGGAGATGTAGTAGCCCCCTGAGGCGGCGTAGCCTCCCATAGAGACGACGACGGGCTTCTCCTTCCTTAGCAGCTCCACCTCGTGGCATATCTGCTCGCTGGCGTATGCGCTGCCCCCGGGGGAGTTTACACGAAGCACCACCGCCTTCACGCCTTTGTCGTTGCGCAGTTTCTGCAAGTCTTTCGCCATCTTGTCGCTGGAGATGTAGCCTGAGTACGTGTCTATGTACGGCAGCTCTGTGGTTATTATCTGCCCGAAGGCGTAGTAGACGGCTATCTCGTCCTGCGACTTGAAGCCGTCGTCCGTCTTAGCCATTCCCTGAACGCTTACGAACGTGAGCTTGTCCCCCTCCCCAAGTCCCATGCGTGTCTTTAGCATAGCCTTCACCTCGTCGGCGTAGGCGGTGCGGTCTGCAAGGCGTTGCGCCACCGCCTCCTCGGCAGGGCGAAGGAGCATGAAGCTGTCTGCCAAGGCGTTGAGCTCTGTGGCTTCTATGCCCCTTGAGGCAGCCACTTCGCCCAGCATTCTATGCCAGAGGCTTGTGAGGTAGGAGGTCACCTGCTCGCGGTTCGCCTCGCTCATCTGTGTGTTGACGTAAGGTTCAACTGCGCTCTTGTAAGTCCCCACCTTGAAGACCTGCACCTTCACGCCCAGCTTCTCGAGCAAGCCCGTGTAGAAGACGGGCTGTGAGGCAAGTCCGTGCCAGTCGATGCTGCCCGATGGGTTCACCAGCAGCGTGTCGGCGGCGGAGCAGACGTAGTAGCCTCCCTGCGAGTAGGTGTCGGCGTAGGCGTAGACGAACTTGCCGCTCTCCCTGAAGCTTAGGAGCGCCTGCCTTATCTCCTCCAGCGTGGCGGGCGCTGCCAGCGGGATGCCTCCCTCTATGTATATCCCCCGCACCTTGCTGTTCGTCTTTGCCTTCCTTATTGCGTCGAGCAGCTCGTCCAGCCCGTAGGGGGCGCTGCCGTCGTCCTGGAGCAGCGACAGCGGGTTGTCCCTCCTCATCTCCTCTATAGTGCCGCTAAGGTTTATGCGCAGGATTGACTTGTCCTTCACAGACCTGCCGCTCTCGTCGCTTGCCACAAGTCCAGCCAAGGCGACGGCGGCTATAGCCACTGCCACGGCTGTGAAGACGAGCAACCCCACGAGGGTGGCAAGTGCTGTTTTCAGGAAGCCTTTCATAGCTTGAGGGGGCTGTTATATACCGATATATATGCGCTGTGCGTGCAAAGGTAGAGAAAAAGTGTAGCTTCTCGCAGCATCGCCCCAAAAAGTTAACGCTCTTACCTGATTAACCCCCAGGTTCAATGCCATAGCATTATTAACCCCGAAGGGGTTGCATAAGTGTAGCCCCTTCGGGGCTATACGGGGCGACGGCGTTCGGGGCTCTCGTCGCAGGGC
>JAJPZF010000049.1 GCA_021204545.1 Prevotellaceae bacterium | reverse complement strand
GGGCGCGGGCGTTGTCTCCGAGGTAGAGGTAATCGTAGTGGGGCATTAGGGCGACCAGCTCACGCAGCACGGTCAAGCCCCCGTAGCCTGAGTCGAAGACTCCTATGGGTCCTGCCCCAGCGTTCCCCTCGCCCATGGCTTAAGGCTCAGGCAAGCCCAGCTTCTCGAGCACGAGAGGGGTAACGTCCTCGCCTGCCTCAGGGTTGATGAAGGGGCACTGGTTGCCGTCGGTGTTGATGATGCACAGGAAGCCGCCCGCCTCGCCCACCTCCTGTATGGCTGCGTTGAGGCGTGCCTCAAGCCCCGAGAGGAGCTGCTGCTCGGTCTCCTTGAGGATGCCCTCAGCCTCCTGCCTGAAGCTGAGACCGTTCTCCATGAGGGCTTGCAGCTCCGCCTGCCGCTTAAGCAGGATGTTCTGCGGGAAGTCCTTCTGCCCCTCAAGGAACTCGGTGAACTTGCGCTGGAACTCATCCTCTCCCCTCGTGGCCTCGTCGTCATACTGCGCCTTGAGCTGCGCCAAGTCCTCCTGCGCCTGAGCGTACTCGGGCATCAGGTGCAGCAGCTTCTCGTAGCTGACGTAGCCTATCCTTATCTGGGCCGAGAGAGTTAGGGGAAGCAGCAGGAGAAAGAGCATGCAAGCGAGAGCTTGCGACAAAAAGCCCCGACGGGGCTTCCCAATGGTAGCCGTGGGTTTCAACCCACGGAACGAGCGCCTCATCTCTTGTGCCTACTGGATGCCGAGGGCCGACTTAAGCTGCGAGGTGATGTCGGTGCTCAGCGAGGTGTTGACGAACGACACGGGGCTGCCCGGGGCGCAGCTCGAGAGGTCCATCACGTAGGTGTAGCCTCCCGCCTCGGCAATCTTGTTGACGGCTGCGGCTATCTTTGCCTGTATGGCGTCCATCTTGTCGCTCTGCTGCTTCTGCATGTCCTGCTGGCTTGCCTGATAGAAGTCCTGGATGCTCTGCTCCATCTTCTGAATGTCCGCCAGCTTGCTCTGAAGGATAGCCTGGGCAGTGCTGTTGTCCTCGGCGAGCTTCTGGTACTCCTCGGTCTTCGACTGGTACTCCTTCTGCAGGCGGTCAAGCTCCTCCTGATACTGGTTGCCAAGGGTCTGCAGCTCGCTGCTTGCCGTCTGGTACTCTGCCATGTTAGGCATAATCTCGCTCATGTCGAAGTGTGCGAACTTCTGTGCGAAGGCGCTCAGGGGAGCGAGCAGCAACATCGTGAGAATAATCTTCTTCATTGTAGTCTCTTTTATCTATGGTTAATACGAATATCCCAACTTGGTCAGCACCTCGTTGCTGATGTCTATCTTGGGCGAGGCGAACACTATGCCGCTGTCGCTGGCGCGGTCGAGCACGAGCGAGTAGCCCTTCTGGTCGCAGATGTCCTTCACGGCGTTGTATATCTCGTCCTGGATGGGGGTCATCAGGCTCTCCCGCTTCTGGTAAAGCTCACCGTCGGGGCCGAAGTACTTGCGCTTAAGCTCTGCGGCCTCCTTCTCCTTTGCCACGATCTCATCCTCCTTCTCCGTCTTCTGCTCCTCGCTCAGGAACACGGCCTCGCTCTGGTAGCTCTTGTAGAGCGTCTGCGCCTCCTCGCTGAGAGCGTCAACCTCAGCCTGCCACTTCTTCGACACTTGGCTGAGCTGCTCGTTAGCCCGCTCGTAGGCAGGAACGTTCTTAAGTATATACTCCATGTCAACAAGCACAAACTTCTGTGCCTTGGCTACAGTAACCCCTGCGGTCACAAGCAGCAAAATAAACAGCTTTCTCATATCTCTTAAAACTCTTGTCCTAATACGAAGTGGAACTGGCTGCCCGAATAAGTGCGGCTGCCGAACACCGGGTCGAAGCCATACGCCCAGTCGACACCCAGCAAGCCGACCATAGGCAGGAACACACGAACGCCCACGCCTGCGCTGCGCTTCATGTCGAAGGGGTTGAACTTCTTCACGTCCGACCAGGCGTTGCCTCCCTCGGCGAAGGCCAGTGCGTAGATGTTCGTGCTGTTGCCCAGCATAAGAGGGTAGCGTAGCTCAACGGTGAAGCGGTCGTAAGCGTAGCCGCTGTACCCGTTGGGCGTGAGGGCCCCGTTGTCGTAGCCGCGCAGGCCGATGGTCTCAGTGGCGTATGTCGTCGAGTAGCCCGAGGTGCCGTCGCCGCCCACGTAGAACGTCTCGAACGGGCTCTTCTTGTGCTTGTTGTAGTTGCCCAGTATGCCGAACTCCACCCTCGTCATGAGCACGAGGCACTTGCTGCCCTTGGTCAGAGCCACGTAAGTGCGCGACTTGAACTTCCACTTGTGGTACTCAATCCACTTATACTTGTCCTGCAGCTCCCTTTGGTAGGAGGAGGCGTAGTAGTTCGTGGCGAGGTTCTTGTAGTCTTTGCCGTCGAAGAGGCTGTAGGGCGGAGTGAGGGTGACCGAGAGGTTGAACTCGCTGCCTCTGCGCGGGTAGATCTGGTTGTCCGTGCTGTTGCGCGAGAGCGAGAGGTTTATGCTGAAGTTGTTGCACGTGCCGTTGCTGATGAGGAAGTACTCCCAGTCCTTCAGGATGTAGCGGGTGTACGCAAGCTCGGCGTAGAAAGTGAAGTAGTCGTCGGGCCAGCGCATCCTCTTCCCCCAGCCCAGGGAGAAGCCGAATATGTTCACGTACTTGTCGGGGTCATAGTAGTTCTCGTAGTAGTTGTAGCCGTTAGAGC
>JAJPZF010000273.1 GCA_021204545.1 Prevotellaceae bacterium | reverse complement strand
CGGGCGCGCTTGCAGCGTGAGTTCGAGGCCGCCCTGCCCTCGCAGGTGGACGAGATGGAGAAGCGTATAGAGACCCTGTCGAGGGCGGAGCGCGAGGCATGGCAGGCGGACACGGAGGGCAGGAAGCTGTCGGAGCGAGTGCAGCTCGCGGTGACCATCCCCGGCGCAATGGGCAGCGGCGGCAGCGTGCTGTACGGCGAGGGCAGGACAGGCGCCCTGCGCGACGCGGAGAAGCACCTGTCGAACGCCCGCAGGATAATGGCGGAGGCTGCGCGCAACACGTCGCCGGACGCCCTGGAGAGCAGTTTCAAGGCTGGCGCATGGCGCGGACTGCGCGACGCGGTGACGGACCCCGACACGTGGGACATGGGGACGCGGCAGCTGCTGGAGAGCTCGGAGATGCTGGCCATAGTGGGCAAGCTGGACAGGGGCGAGGCTCTGGACGGGAAGGAGCAGGCCCTGCTGGACGCTGCCGCCCTGGACGCGGCGGTGAGCGCCGCCTACAGCCCCCAGCTGGGCAGGGGCTACGGCGCGGGCGAGGTGACGGGCCAGAGCCTTCCCTTCATGTTCGAGATGATGCTGAACCCACTGTCGGAGGCTGGGGAGGCCGGCACGCGTAAGCTGGCTGAGATAGTGGGCAAGCGCTACGGCAAGTGGGTGCTGTCGACGCTCGGTGAGAGATGGAAGAGCTACGTGGTGAAGTCCGCCAAGTTCCTGACCCGCCAGACCCTGAACAGCCTGACCTCTGGCGGCATGGCGGTGACCTCGGGCATGGTTCGCACGGGGTCCGACATAGCTGGGCGCCACATAGGCAACGTGACCTGGCACGGAGGCGAGCGGCAGGTGGTGACGGGCGCTGACGGGCAGAGGCACGGCGTGGTGACCCCGGTGGAGTACGGGGGCAGGGAGAACATGAGCGGCTGGGGCGGAGCCGTGAAGGACGCACTGCTGAGCCAGGCGATAGAATACTGGAGCGAGATGGTGGGCGAGGAGTTCGGCCCCCTGACGCGCTACCTGGGCAAGGGCATAGGCAAGGGCCTTGACGGCATAGGCCTGGAGGGCGTGACGCGCGCTGTGATGGGCATAAGCCGGAACGACTTCGCGAGGGGCGTGAAGCGTTTCCTCGGCAAGGCGCAGTGGCACGGCACCCTTGGCGAGTACATGGAGGAGGTCGTGGGCAACCTGGCCAACGCCATACTGGTAGGCGACGAGACCCTGGACAGTGACCCCGAGACGGGCGTGTTCAACCTTGACAGGAACATAGACACCTTCTTAGGCGTGGGCCTGATGGGCGGCTTCACGTCGTCGCTCCAGACGGCGGGCTACGTTGCGGAGCGGCACATCACGTCGGGCGCGATAGACCGCACCGACGACAAGGCCGCGGGACTGTTCAGGGGCAGGGAGGGAGCGTGGGAGAACTACGCCCGCGTCCTGCGTGACGGGACTGACGGCGAGGCTGTGGACGCCGTGAGGAAGATGCTGGGCGACAGGACGCTGACAGGCGCTCAGCACCGCCTGGCGCTGGAGCGCGCCTACCTGGAGATGCGGCGCAGGGGCAGCGACGAGGCGGACGCGAAGATGCGCGAGACTGTGGGCGAGGCCTACGAGCGGGCCAGCGCGTCGCTCTCGGATGATCACGCCAGGGGAGCCGCACTCGCCTCGGACGGAGACGCTGCGGGCTGCTCGAAGGCGTTCGACACGCTGCGCTACCTCAGGGCGAAGGTACTTTCGCTGGCGGGCCAGGAGGAGCTGGACCGCCTGGACAGCGACCCGCTGCGCGTAGTCACGGAGGCGTCCGCCCGCGGTGAAGGCGAGAGGCTGGACCTGTACAGGCAGTACGTGTCGGCGCGCCAGGTGGTGACGGGCATACTCACGTCGATTAAGGAGGCGAGGGAGGACGCACTGTCCGCTCTGGACCTGGACCTTGACAAGAGGGAGCACACGGGGGCTGACGGCGGCAAGGACGGCACCGTGGCGCACGCCATGCTGGTGACGGGCGAGAGGGTGGCCGTGGTGGACGACAGGCGGCGGGCCGAGGGCGTGGTGTACGTTGTAGGCGAGGACGGGCTGGCGCGCCAGATCGCGGCCTCGGACCTGGACCCCCAGGCGAACGTGGAGATAGAGAGCAGGAAAGACATAAGGAAGCGCGAGGCGGCACGCATAGACGCGGAGAGCAAGTCCCGGCAGGACGGTCTGCTTGGCGCTCTGGCTTTCAACCCCGGAGACGAGTACACGAAAACGGGCGAGGACGGCCATACCCCGGAGAAGATAAGGATACTGGGCCCCGCCGTGGCGGCGGAGGGCGAGACGGTGCCGCAGGGCAGCGTGAGCGTGGAGCGCGAGGACGGCACGGTGGAGAACATGAACGCCGGGTACGTGAGCAGTCACGCCGCCGACGCGCGCCTGGGGCAGGCGGCGATGAGCGACGAGGCGGCGAGGATGGCGCTGGAGGGGCTGATTGAGAGGCTGACGCCCCATACCGTCTCCGCAGCCACGAGGAAGGGCAGGTACAAGCACGGCGACAGGGTGCTGCTGAGTGACGGCCAAGGGGGCTACACCGAGGGCACGGTGACGCTCGCCGACTACGGCAAGGGCCTGATAAGGGTGGACACCGGCGAGGCCTACTCGAGGAAGGCTTACAGGGACTTCAGTCCGGAAGAGCTGGAGAAGGCTCTCTACAAGGAGGGCGCCGCTGATGAGGCTGGTGCTGATG
>JAJPZF010000288.1 GCA_021204545.1 Prevotellaceae bacterium | reverse complement strand
AGACGCTGCAAGGACTGGAGCAAGTGCTGGCAGGGGAGCTTGCCGACCTTGGGGCAAAGGACATAGTGGCGGGCAGAAGGGTAGTGTCGTACCGGGGGGACAAGGAGATGCTCTACCGCAGCAACTTCTTCCTTCGCACCGCCATACGCATACTGAAGCCCATAGCGCACTTCCGCGCCTCGACAGCCGACGAGGTGTACGAGGCGGTGAAGGCGATGGACTGGAGCAAGTACCTTGACCTTGACACCACCTTCGCCGTCGACAGTGTGGTGTACAGCGCGGAGTTCCGACACTCCAAGTTCGTGGCCTACAAGGTGAAGGACGCGATAGCCGACTGGTTCATGGAGCGGCAGGGGAAGCGCCCTAACATACGTGTCACTAACCCTGACCTTCAGCTGCACATACACATATCGGAGGAGGACTGCACGCTGTCCTTGGACAGCAGCGGGGAGAGCCTGCACAGGCGAGGTTATAGGCAGGAGGCGGTTGAGGCTCCCCTTAACGAGGTCCTTGCCGCAGGCATTATATTGATGACAGGCTGGAGGGGAGAGCGCGACTTCATAGACCCGATGTGCGGCAGCGGCACACTGCCCATCGAGGCTGCACTTATTGCCAAGAACATCGCCCCGGGGGTGTACCGCAAGAGCTTCGCCTTCGAGAAGTGGAGGGACTTCGACAGTGAGATGTTCGAAAGGATATACAACGACGACAGCCGCGAGCGTGAGTTCAGGCACAAGGTGTACGGCTACGACAACGACCGTGAGGCGGTGATAACGTCGATGAAGAACGTGAGGGCAGCAGGGCTGTCGAGCGACGTTACGATAGGCTTTCAGGACTTCAAGGACTTCACGCAGCCTAAGGAGCGCAGCATTATGGTGATGAACCCGCCCTACGGTGAGCGTATGACACCGCCCGACATAGCGGGGCTTTACCGAATGATAGGCGAGAGGCTGAAGCACCAGTTCATAGGAGGCGAGGCGTGGGTCTTGAGCTACCGAGAGGAGTGCTTCATGGCGATAGGCTTGAAGGCCTCGCTGCGAGTGCCTCTCTTCAACGGTGCGCTGGAGTGCGAGCTGAGGAAGTACCAGCTCTTCGACGGCAAGTACAACGACCTTCGCGCAGAGGGAGGGCACATCAAGTCGCCTCAGGACAGGCGAACGATGGCTGAGAGACATATGCCCAGGCAGTTCCGCCCACGTGAAGACCGCCCCCGCACTGACCGAATGAGGAGGCAGGAAGACCGCAAGCGTTACTTCGGCACGAGCCGAACCTTCAACCCGCACAAACGCAATAAAGACGATGAAGAATAAGCTCCTGCTTATGGCTGCCGCACTGCTTGCCACGAACTCAGCATTGGGTCAAAAGCTCCTAACCCTTGAGGACGTGATGTATGGGGGCGACAACTTCTATAACCTTGCGCCTGAGAACCTGTTCACCACGTGGTGGGGCAACGTTGCCGTCGAGACCACTCCCGACGAGGCGAGGGACTTGCTGACGGGCAAGCCTGTCGTCAGCGTTGAGGAGCTGAACAGCATAGCAGGCGAGACGATAGCAAGGAACGGGCATGACTTGGAGTTCCCCTACGCTGGGCAGACCATAGCGAAGGTGCAGAGCGGCACGAAGCTGTCCCTGATAGACTGGGGCAAGAAGGCGGTGGTGTGCAGCATAGACATACCAGAGAAAGCGGCTAACCAAGACTTCTGCCCCCAGAGCCGCCTGCTTGCCTTCACCATCGAGGGCAACCTTTATATAAGCGACGGGGAAGTGAGGCAGATAACCACCGACGGCAGTACCGACGGCTCGGAGAACATCGTCTACGGCACGTCGGTGCATAGGGACGAGTTCGGCATAACGAAAGGGACGTTCTGGAGCCCTGACGGCAAGAGGCTTGCCTTCTACAGGATGGACCAGAGCATGGTGCCGAGCTATCCTCAGGTGGACATCACGCAGCGCATCGCCTCCACATACACCGACCATTACCCTATGGCGGGAGAGACGAGCCATCAGGTAAGCGTGGGCGTTTACGACACCGAGGACGGCAGCACAACGTGGCTCAAGCTGCTGGGCGAGCCTGACGACTACCACACGAACATAGCGTGGACACCCGACGGCAACTCCTTATATATACAGGAGCTGAACCGAGACCAGAACGACATGCGCTTGGCTCAGTACGACGCAAGGAGCGGCGAGCTGCTTAGCATAGCGTTGGAGGAGACCGACGACAAGTACGTCGAGCCTCTGCACCCGATAGAGTTCCTGCCTTGGGACGCGACGAAGGCCGTCTATCAGAGCCAGCGTGACGGCTACAACCACATCTACCTCCTTGACCTTAGCAAGACACCTGCCCCGATGACGCAGCTGACCAGTGGCACGTGGGTGGTGCAGAGCGTCGTGGGCTTCAACAGCAAGAGCAAGTCCGTCATCTATCTCTCCAACGAGAGCGACCCACGGCGCAGCTGCCTCTACAGCGTGAACCTTAAGGGAGAGCGCCACTCCATAGGGGAGGTGGACGGGGTGCATTACGCCACCCTGAGCGAGGACGGCACACGTGTGCTTGACCGATACAGCAGTCCTGCCGTGCCACGAAGCATTAACCTGCTCAGCACCGACACTGGCAGAGGGAAGAACCTGCTCACAGCAGCGGACAAGTGGGCGGAGCAAGGGTACTCCGTCCCCGAGATATCGAGCGGAAGCATCAAGGCGGCAGACGGCGTGACCGACCTCTATTATCGTATGGTCAAGCCCGTCAACTTCGACCCCTCGCGGAAGTACCCCACCGTCGTCTATGTCTACGGAGGTCCGCACGCCCACAACGTGGAGGCAAGCTGGCACTGGGGCATGCGTGGTTGGGAGGCTTACATGGCCACACGGGGCTATCTGCTCTTCATCCTCGATAACCGCGGGGCGGAATGGAGAGGCAGGGACTTCGAGCAGGCCACGTTCCGTCACCTCGGCGACAACGAGATGCGGGACCAGATGGCAGGTGTGGAGTACCTTAAGACCCTGCCCTTCGTCGACGCGGAGCGTATGGGCGTTCACGGCTGGTCGTTCGGAGGTTATATGACCACCAACCTTATGCTGTCCTATCCCGACGCCTTCAAGGTGGGAGTGGCGGGCGGTCCCGTCATCGACTGGAAGTACTACGAGGTGATGTACGGCGAGCGTTACATGGACACGCCCGAGGCCAATCCCGATGGTTACGCCCGCAGCAGCCTGTTGGGAAGGGCGGGAAACCTCAAGGGACGCCTGCAAATCATCATAGGCTACAACGACGACACCGTCGTGCCGCAGCACACGCTATCCTTCGTTCGTGCTTGCGTCGACGCGGGGACGCAGCCCGACCTCTTCCTCTATCCAGAGGACAAGCACAATATGGTGGGGCGTGACCAAGTGCATCTGCACGAGCGCATAACAAGGTACTTTGAAGACTACCTGAAGTGACCGAAGAGAAGAGCCCATCACGCTGTAGCGACCCCTTTCGCGGCAGAGGTATTACCCCTTTCATCGCAGAGGTATTACCCCTTTCATCGCAGAGGTATTACCCCTTTGGTCGCAGAGGTATTACCCCTTTGGTCGCAGAGGTATTACCCCTTTCGCGGCGTGGCATATATTTGTTTGACACAACGAATAAAGTGAGTATATGAAGATCTTATTACTTGGAAGCGGCGGGCGCGAGCATGCCTTAGCCTGGAAGATTGCCCAGAGCCCGAGGACGGAGAAGCTCTACATCGCGCCCGGCAACGCTGGTACCGCGGAGGTGGGCGAGAACGTAGCGATGAAAGCCGACGACTTTGAGGCTATCCGCGCTTTCGTCCTCGATAGGGGCGTGGACATGGTAGTAGTGGGCCCGGAGGACCCCTTGGTGAAGGGCATCAGCGACTACTTCAGTGCCGTGCCGGAGCTTGTGGGAGTGGCCGTGATAGGCCCGTCGAAGGCAGGGGCGATGCTCGAAGGCTCGAAGGACTTCGCCAAAGGGTTTATGCACCGCCACGAGATACCTACGGCGGCCTACCTGACGTTCGACAGCGCGACGCTGCAGGAAGGGCTTGACTTCCTCGAGACACAACAACCGCCCTACGTGCTGAAGGCTGACGGACTGTGCGCCGGCAAGGGTGTGCTGATACTCAACTCTCTGGAAGAGGCGAAGAAGGAGCTGAGGAAGATGCTCGGGGGCAGGTTCGGAGCGGCAAGCCGGAAGGTGGTGATAGAGGAGTTCATGGACGGCATAGAGTGCTCCGTCTTCGTGCTCACCGACGGCAAGAGCTACAAGATACTGCCCGAGGCGAAGGACTATAAGCGCATAGGCGAGGGCGACAAGGGACTGAACACAGGCGGCATGGGCAGCGTGAGCCCCGTGCCGTTCGCCACGGAGAAGTGGATGCACAAGGTGGAGGACCGCATCATACGCCCGACGATAGACGGCCTGCAGAGGGAAGGGATAGAATACAAGGGCTTCATCTTCTTCGGACTCATCAACGTGAACGGCAACCCGAAGGTGATAGAGTATAACGTCAGGATGGGCGACCCGGAGACGGAGAGCGTTATGCTCAGGCTGAAGAGCGACCTGGTGGACCTCTTCGAGGGCGTTGCTAACGGCACGCTCGAGGAGAAGACTATTGAGGTGGACCCACGCAGTGCGGTGTCCGTAATGCTTGTGAGCGGCGGCTACCCTGAGGCGTATAAGAAAGGTTACCTCATAGCGGGCTTGGACGAGGTGAAGGAGAGCATCGTCTTCCACGCCGGCACTGCCCTGAAGGACGGGCAGGTGGTGACGAACGGCGGCAGGGTGCTGGCGATAAGCAGCTACGGCAAGGACAAGGAAGAAGCTTTGAGGAAGAGCTTCGAGGCGGCTAAGAAGGTGTACTTCCAGGACAAGTACTTCCGCACTGACATAGGGGCGGACCTGTAGAAGGGCAAGGGAATGCGGCAGACGAGGGTGCAAAACAGGATATGCCGAAGCAGAGGCTTGCTGCCGGTATGCGCGGTGCTCGCCCTGGCTTTGTGGTGCCTCCCTCTGGGGCAGGACAAGCTGGGCAGCGCCTTAGGCTTCGTCGCCTGCGCACTCACTGCATACGTCCTCGCGGAGCTGTGCAACAGCAACTCGCTCTTCCGTGTCTACACCCGCAGCGCCTCCTCTCTGTTCATAGTTTCCGCCGCGACTTTAGGCTTCCTGCACACATTACAGGCGGCGAACATAGCCGCCTTCTTCCTTGCGGCAAGCATGTATCTGACCTTCGGCGTGGACAGACGTTCGAGCCTCGTCGTCGACACTTTCCACATCCTCTTCCTGCTAGGGGTCGCCTGCCTGTTTGTGCCGCAGCTGGTCGTGCTTATACCTTTCTATTATATCTGCGTGGCCCTGCTCGGCCGTCCGTTCTCGCTCAAGACGTTCACGGCAGGCATCGTGGGACTTGTATTGGCGGCAGGGGCGGCTCTCACAGTGTGCTACCTCACGGGCAGGCTCGACTTGGCCCGCGACTGGTGGGAAGGGCTGACGGGACTCAGCGCACTGAGCGTGGAAGGCTATCTGAGGGGCGACCTGCTTGTGCTGACGTGCTGGGCGATAATGATGGTGCTTGCCCTCTGGTGCGGCATATATTACCTGAGCAACCGCACCAAGGACAAGATAAGGGTGCGGGCACGCTACCTCATTCTCTTCGTCCAGGTCTTCCTCTTAGCCTTGGCCGTGGCACTGCAGCCGCAATACGCCCACTGCCTCCTCGGGGCGATGATGGTGAGCTTAGCCCCGATAGTGGCGCATTACTTCACGCTCTCCAGCTCGTGGCTCTGCGCTGGCGTCTTCTTCCTCACGCTGCTCTTGCTCTGCGCAGTGGCTGTGTTGACGCTCGCCCTTAGCGACCTCGACGTGAATGACGGGATAAAAGCGATACTAAAACTCTAAGATGACATAGAGCTATGAAACAGTACAAATGGGTAAACAACATCGTGGGATGGCTCGTGTTTGCCGTGGCTGCGTGGACTTATTGCAGCACGATAGAGCCGACGGCAAGCTTCTGGGACTGCCCCGAGTTCATAACAACTGCCTATAAGCTTGAGGTCGGACACCCGCCCGGAGCACCGTTCTTCATGTTGACGGGCAACCTTTTCACGCAGTTCACCAACGACCCGACCAAGGTCGCGGGGATGGTCAACACAATGTCCGCCCTCTTCAGCGCCCTTTGCATACTGTTCCTCTTCTGGAGCATCACACATCTGGCGCGGAAGCTCGTTGGCACTGGCGGAGTTGTCTCTACGTGGGCGCAACTCATCACTGTGCAAGCGTGCGGCATAGCGGGGGCGTTGATATATACATTCAGCGACACATTCTGGTTCTCGGCAGTAGAGGGCGAGGTCTACGCTTATTCAAGCCTGTTCACCGCCTTGGTCTTCTGGCTCGCCCTGAAGTGGGAGGAGCACGCCGACGAGCCGCATTCCGACCGCTGGCTTATCCTGATATGCTATCTCACGGGCTTGAGCATAGGAGTCCACCTCTTGAACCTGCTTTGCCTGCCCGCCATCGTGTTGGTCTTCTACTATCGCAAGTTCCCCAACGCCAACCTGAAGGGCAGCGTCGTGGCTCTCGTTCTCTCGTTCGTGCTTATAGCCGTGGTGCTTTACGGCATTGTGCCGGGCATTGTGAAGGTGGGCGGCTGGTTCGAGCTGCTGTTCGTCAACGTGCTTAACTATCCCTTCAACACGGGTCTCATAATATATATCATCCTTCTCATAGCTGCCGTGCTTTGGGCAATATGGGAAAGCACGAGGCAGAGAAGCCGCTTGTGGATGACTGTCTCCTATTGCCTGGGCATCGCTATGCTCGGCATCCCGTTCTATGGCTACGGAGCGTGGAGCATTGTCATAGGAGTTGTCGTGCTTGCCGTCGTGGCCTTCCTCGTGTATCGATGGAAGGGAAAGAACGGAGCCTACCGTGTGAGCGCCCGCATCCTGAACACATCCCTGCTCTGCATGCTGCTTATTATGGTGGGCTATTCCAGTTACGCGGTCATTGTCATCCGCTCGACTGCCAACACGCCTATGGACCAGAACTCGCCTGAGGACATATTCACCCTCGGCTCTTACCTGAGCCGTGAGCAATATGGCGACCGCCCGCTGCTCTGGGGCCCTGCGTACAACTCGCAGATGAAGCTACAGGAGAAGGGAGATTACTGCATACCCGTGACGAAGAAAGGCGCGCCCGTCTACCAGCGAGTGGAGAAGAAAACCGCATACGAGCCTGACAGCTATGAGATAATCCGCTATAACATCGACTACGTCTACGCACAGAACATGCTCTTCCCCCGCATGTACAGCGACCGCCACAAGCAGGCCTACGAGGACTGGATGGGCGGCGTGAAGGGGCGCACCGTGCAATTCGACAGCTGCGGCAGGAAGATAAGCGTGAAGATGCCCACAATGTTTGAGAACATCTATTTCTTCCTCAGCTACCAGATGAACTTCATGTACTGGCGTTACTTCATGTGGAACTTCGCGGGGCGGCAGAACGACATCCAGGGGAACGGCGAGCTGGAGCATGGCAACTGGCTGAGCGGCATCAAATGGCTTGATAACATCCGCCTCGGCGACCAGGGTAAACTGCCCACAGACTTGCAGCGGAACAAGGGACACAACGTGTTCTATTGCCTCCCGCTCCTGCTGGGCCTCATCGGGCTCTTCTGGCAGCTCTGCCGCGCGAACACATCGGGCAACGACGGAGTGAAGCAGTTCTGGGTGGTGTTCTTCCTCTTCTTCATGACGGGCATCGCCATAGTAATCTACCTCAACCAGACACCTATGCAGCCGCGAGAAAGGGACTACGCCTACGCGGGCTCGTTCTATGCCTTCGCCATCTGGTGCGGCCTTGGCGTGGCGGCAGTGGCTTCCCTGCTCAAGAGATTGCTGAAAAAAGAAATCGCCTGTGCGGCCGTTTCCTGCCTCTGCATACTGATCCCGATACAGATGGCAGGGCAGACGTGGGACGACCACGACCGCTCAGGGCGTTATACTTGCAGAGACTTCGGGCAGAACTACCTGCAAAGCCTGCAACAAGACGCTAACCCCATCATCTACACCAACGGAGACAACGACACCTTCCCGCTTTGGTACGCCCAAGAGACGGAGGGATTCCGCACGGATGCCCGCGTCTGCAACCTCAGTTACCTGCAGACCGACTGGTACATCGACCAGATGAAGCGCGACGCCTACGACAGTCCTGCCGTGCCCATCGACTGGAAACGCATTCAATATGTGTCGGGAACAAGGGAGGCTGTGCGTGTCTATCCCGAGGCACTGCAGAACGTGATGGGCTACTTCACCGACGACCCGGAGGCGATGAAGGAAGCTTTGGGGGAAAACCCTTATGAGCTGAACAACATAATGGAGCGGTGGATACTGAACGACAACGAGGATCTGCAGATGATTCCCACAGACTCCATCGTCCTTGAGGTGGACAAGGAGGCCGTGCGCAGAAGCGGCATGCTCATCGCCGCCGACAGCATCCCCGATTATATGGTTATCTCCCTGAAGGGGCGCGGCACAGTCTACAAGAGCGAGCTGATGATATACGAAATGCTCAGGCAGTGCAACTGGACACGCCCAATATACGTGGCGGTGACGGTCGGCAGTGAGAACTACGGCGACCTGGACAAGAACTTCGTGCAGGAAGGCTTGGCTTACCGCATCACTCCCTTCGACACCGACAAGTCCGGCAAGCGAATCGACACAGAGAAGATGTATGATAACCTCATGAACCGCTTCTTTTACGGCGGGCTGAGCAATCCCGACATCTATCTCGACGAGACTGTCATGAGAATGTGTTACACACATCGGCGGATGTTCGCCCTGCTCGGGCTGGAGCTGCTCAACGAAGGGAAGAAGGACAAGGCATTGAAGCTGATGGAGAAAGCCGAGAAGGAGATCCCCTCCTACACTGTGCCACACTGCTGGCAAAGCGGAAGCCTCGACATCGCCCGTGTGTGGGCGGCCCTGGGCAAGGGCAAGAAAGCCGAGGAGATAGGGCTGCAGGTGGCGCGGAGCACCAGCGAGTACCTCGAATGGTATCTCGGCCTGCCCCGACGCTTCTCCAACACTTCCACGCGCGACGTTACATACTATCTCTACCAGTTGCGCGAGGCGGTGGAGATTCTCTACGAGAGCGACTCGAAGAGAGCCGACGAATACGGAAAGAACCTGCTTGAGTATCAGCAGCGAGTTAAGGTGAGATACCCCGGTTCGTACTGACATCTTGAGGCGTCCCTGATGATAATCGAACAGCCGGCACGCTTTCTGCGGTGGTTGTATCCGCATGCCATTTGGCGGATGAGCCACCGTGAGAAGGCCGTTTACCTTACGTTCGACGACGGCCCCATACCCGAGGCGACACCTTATATATTGGATGTGCTGGGCCATCTGCAACTGAAGGCCACCTTCTTCATGGTGGGCGACAACGTGAGGAAATACCCGCACCTCTTCGAGGAGGTGCGCAAGCGCGGCCACAGGATAGGCAACCACACGTACAACCACGTGGGAGGCTTGCTCTACAACGCGTGGAACTATCTGAGCAACGTGGAGCGGGCGGAGGAGATTCTCAACACGGGCAGGCTCTTCCGCCCGCCTCACGGATGGATGGGACCCGTGAAATATCGCGTCCTGAGGCACACGAAATGGCGCATCGTCATGTGGGACGTCGTCACGCGCGACTATAGCCGTCTGCTCACTCCCCGTGAGGTTCTCGCGAATGTGAAGAAGTATACTCGCAACGGCAGCATAATAACCTTCCACGACTCGCTGAAAAGCATCGACAAGCTGAAAGAGATCCTGCCCGAAGCCCTGCAGTGGCTGAAGGACGAGGGCTATGAGTTCAGGCTGTTTCCGTAGAGATGAGCTGAAAGCCGTGGCGCAGAGTCTCGGCTTTTCGCATTGCGGCGTCTGCCCCGCCGAGGATGTGCCCGCCGAGGTGCGGCAGCTTTTCGGCGAATGGCTGCATGACGGCCGTCACGCCCGTATGGGTTATCTGGAGCGCCACACCGAGGAACGCTTCTCGCCCTCGCTGCTCGTGGCGGGCACGAAGGCGATAATCAGCCTCGCCATCAGCTACAACCCCGGCTCGCTCCCCACGCAAGAAGCCCTTGCGTGGTATGCCCAGGGCACTGATTACCACACAGTTTTGCGCAAGAAACTGCTAAAACTAATGCAATCTCTTGGGCTCGAGGGGCGAGCGTTCACCGACACCGCCCCCGTCCTTGAGAAATATTGGGCGTGGCGCTGCGGACTTGGCTTCATAGGGCGGCACACGCAGCTCGTCATCCCCGGCTTCGGCAGCGCGTATTTCCTTGCGGAAATCTTTGTAAACCAGCAGTGCGACAGCTATGATTCGCCTATAAATCCTTCATTTCTTAGCGACGAATGTGGCTCGTGCCGCCTATGTGAGGAGGCATGCCCTACGGGAGCTATTGCAAATCACTGCCTCGACGCCCGCCGATGTCTCAGCTACCTTACCATCGAACACCGTGGAGAACTGCCCCCATGGGCGGGCAGGCATCTGCAAAAGTGTTTCTACGGGTGCGACCGCTGCCTGCGGGCTTGTCCGCATTTGCGCGCAGAGAAAATCCAAATCTCTTTTGAGTTTCGGGCAAGTGACCGCCTGCTCGCGATGACCGAAAGCGACTGGCTGTCGCTGAGCAGGGAGAGATACGGGCAGCTCTTCCGTGGCTCGGCGGTGAGGCGCGCCAAGTACGAGGGCCTGAGACGCAATATCGCGGCTGCCTTTAATTAGAAGCACCCTTGCCTTTGCACCTATTTCTCACTAAATTTGCAGCCGCAAATCACACAAACACACCTGCGACTCAGATGAATTTCATTGAAGAACTCAAATGGAGAGGGATGATACAGCAGATGATGCCAGGCACGGAGGAGCTGCTGGAGCGGGAGAGAGTGACCGCGTACGTTGGCATTGACCCCACAGCCGACAGCCTGCACATCGGGCATCTCTGCGGAGTGATGATGCTCAGGCACTTGCAGCGTTGTGGCCACAAGCCGCTTGCTCTCATCGGCGGGGCAACGGGAATGATTGGCGACCCAAGCGGCAAAAGCCAGGAGCGCAACCTGCTCGACGAGCAGACTCTGGCGCACAACGTGGCGTGCATAAAGAAGCAGCTGGCACGCTTCCTCGACTTCGACAGCGGCGCTCCCAATGCCGCGGAGCTGGTGAACAACTTCGACTGGATGAAAGACTTCACGTTTCTTGACTTCGCCCGTGAGATCGGCAAGTGCATCACAGTTAATTATATGATGGCGAAAGAGAGCGTGAAGCGCCGCCTTAACGGGGAATTCCAGGACGGAATGTCGTTCACCGAATTCACTTACCAGCTGCTCCAGGGCTACGACTTCCTTTACCTCTACCAGCACAAAGGCTGCAAACTGCAGATGGGCGGCAGCGACCAGTGGGG
>JAJPZF010000251.1 GCA_021204545.1 Prevotellaceae bacterium | reverse complement strand
GCGGCGGAGTTCGAGAATCCCGTGATGCTCTACAGCATAGGCAAGGACAGCTCGGTGATGGTGCGCTTGGCCGAGAAGGCCTTCGCCCCGGGAAAAGTGCCTTTTCCCCTGATGCACATCGACAGCAAATGGAAGTTCAAGGAGATGATCCAGTTTCGTGACACCTACGCCAAGGAGCACGACTGGAACCTCATCGTGGAGAGCAACATGGAAGGCTTCAGGGCCGGCGTCGGGCCCTTCACGCATGGCAGCAAAGTCCACACGGATCTGATGAAAACCAAGGCGCTGCTCGACGCTTTGGCTAAGTATAAGTTCGACGCCGCCTTTGGAGGGGCCCGCCGCGACGAGGAAAAAAGCCGCGCGAAAGAGAGGATTTTCTCCTTTCGCGACAAGTTCAACCAGTGGGACCCCAAGAACCAGCGCCCGGAGCTCTGGGATATTTACAACGCGCGCATTAACAAAGGCGAGTCGATCCGTGTCTTTCCCATCAGCAACTGGACGGAACTCGACGTTTGGCAGTATATTCGCCTCGAGAAAATCCCTATCGTCCCGCTCTATTTCGCCAAGATGCGCCCCTGCATCGAACTGGACGGAAACCTGATAATGCCTGACGACGACCGCCTTCCCAAGGAGTACATCCCGCTCATCCGCCAGCGAATGATCCGCTTCCGCACGCTCGGCTGTTGGCCGCTCACGGGAGCAGTGGAGAGTAACGCACGGACTATCGAGGAAATTGTCGAAGAAATGATGACAACAACCAAGAGCGAGCGAACCACAAGGGTGATAGACTTCGACCAGGAAGCCTCGATGGAACAGAAAAAACGCGAGGGTTACTTCTAAAAAGCTTAGGAACGATGAACGATAACAAGATAGATATTAAGGCATTCCTCGACGCTGACGAGCGGAAAGACCTGCTCCGGCTGCTCACGGCCGGCTCGGTGGACGACGGGAAAAGCACGCTAATCGGCCGGCTTCTCTTTGACAGCAAGAAAATTTACGAGGACCAGCTGGCCTCTCTCGAGAGGGATTCCAAACGTGTCGGCAACGCTGGAGCAGGAAAGATTGACTACGCGCTGCTGCTCGACGGACTGAAAGCGGAACGCGAGGAGGGAATCACGATAGACGTCGCTTATCGTTACTTCTCAACCAACAAGCGCAAGTTCATAATAGCCGACACTCCAGGGCACGAGCAGTACACCCGCAACATGATAACAGGAGGCTCCACGGCAAATCTCGCCATCATACTGGTGGACGCCCGCCTGGGTGTGATAACACAGACAAGGCGTCACACTTTTCTTGTCAGCCTGCTCGGTATAAAACACATAGCGCTCGCGGTGAATAAAATGGACCTCGTGGACTACAGCCGAGATGTCTTCGAGAAAATCTCCAAGGAATACCTGCAACTCACCCGAAGCCTCGAAATAGAAGACGTGACGTGCTTCCCGCTGAGCGCCACGGAGGGGGACAACGTCGTTGAGAAAAGCGAGCGCACGCCGTGGTACAGCGGCGCCACACTGCTGGACTTTCTGGAGACTGTCCCAATACATCTGGACAGAAATATGCGGGATTTTCGCTTCCCAGTGCAGTATGTCCTGCGGCCGAACCTGAACTTCCGCGGCTTCAGCGGCAAGATTTCTTCCGGAACTATAAGCAAAGGCGACGAAATACTCGCCCTGCCGAGCATGAAGCGCAGCCGTGTGAAAGGAATACACACGTACGACGGCGAACTGGCCGAGGCTTTCTGCCCGCAATGCGTGACGCTGACGCTCGAGGACGAGATAGACATCTCGCGTGGAGAGATGATCACGCGCCCTGACAACGTGCCTTTCATCGGCAGAAACTTCGAGACAATGCTCGTATGGATGGACGAACAGCCTATGGACCCGGGGAAACAATTTTTCCTTAAGCACAACACTAACACCACACGCTCGACCATCGAGAGCATCCAGTACAGGGTGGACGTGAACACTATGGAGCATCTGGAGGGAAAGCCCATGAGACTGAACGAGATTGCCTGCGCAAGAATCACCACAGCCAAGAACCTTTTCTTCGACCCCTACAGCACGAACCGCGCGACGGGGGCGTTCATCCTCATCGACCCGATAACTAACTTCACCTCGGCCGTGGGGATGATCGTCAGACCCTTGGAAGAAAGCGAGACAAGGCCGCAGGACGTGCCGACACTCGACCTCAAGAAGCTCGGCATACCCCCAGAGCACCGCGGGAGCATCCTTAAGGCCGTGAAGGAACTCTCACGGCAAGGACTTGAAATACATCTCACAAACTAAAACATAACCCAATGGGCTTACTGGAATTCAGCAAACTCCCCGTCAACACCCTCGTGGGCGCCGACTGGCACACCTTCAAAGAACTCACAAAAGGCCAGAAAATCGCGCCGGACAAACGAGGAAAATTCTTACTCACCAAAGCTATCTGCCGACTTCTCAGCACGATGACGCCGCTGCAGGAGAGAAAATACCAGAAACTCCTGGCTAACCAGCGCCCGGCCCACGACCCTCTGTTCATCCTCGGTCACTGGCGCTCCGGAACCACCTACGTCCACAACATTTTCGCCCAGGACACGCACTTCGCCTTCACGACAACTTACCAGACAGTCTTCCCGCATTACGTGATGGCCCTGCAGAAAATGTTCAAACCCACGATGGCCTGGCTCATGCCCGACCACCGTCCGACGGATAACATGGAGCTCGCACCCGACCTTCCGCAAGAAGAGGAGTTCGCAATCCAGAACATGTCGCCCAACAGCTACTACGATTTCTGGTTTTTCCCCGAGCGCATGCAGGAATACTGCGACCGTTTCCTTACACTGAAGACGGCCACCAAGGAGGAGATAGAGGACTTCAAGCAAGTCTTCGACAAGCTTGTGCGCATCTCCATCTGGAACACACGCCGCGACATTATTAATGACGCGCAATACCTAAGCAAGAATCCGCCGCACACAGGGAGGGTCAAGGCGCTGGTCGAGATGTACCCCGACGCTAAGTTCGTCTATCTTATGCGAAACCCCTACACAGTCTTCGAGAGCAGCCGTAACTTTTTCTCCAACACCATAGCGCCGCTGGAGCTGCACAGCATCTCCCAGGAGGAAATGGAGAGGAATATCCTCAGAAACTACGTGGAATTGTACAACGCCTTTAAGGAACAGAAGAAATACATCAAGGCGGGCAACCTGTACGAGGTGAAATTCGAGGACATCGAACAGGATGCGCTGCGAATCGTCGGAGAGATCTACCTAAAACTCCAGATTCCCGGCTGGAACGCCGCGCGCCCTGCGATAGAAGCCTATATCTCCAGCAAGAAAGTCTACAAGAAAAACAAATACAACTACGACCCTCGCACCATTTCCCTCGTCAACGAGGCCTGGGGCCCGATACTCGACGAGTGGGGCTACGAGCGTCACTGAGCAGCGGCCTTAGGCAATAAACGAGAAGAGCGCTGCGGACGCGACTCCAGCCCCCGACGAATGCGCCCCGAAAACTTAGGCTATCCGCCCCGAAAACATAGGCTATGCACCACGAAAACTTAGGCTATGCGCCCCGAAAACTTAGGCTATGCGCCCCGAAAACTTAGGCTTCCAGTCCCGAAGGCTTAGGGTCGCGGGCGCGGAAGCCTAAGGGTTTACGGGAGAAAGCTCAGGGTTTCCCCACCATGGAAAGCGTCCTTTGATCCCGCTTCCCGCCATAAAACGCCTCGAGCACCTCGGCAAAGACATCCGCAGGTGCAATAGCGTCGAAAAGAGTCATACAGGATTTCACCTTGCGAGCGTCGATAGAGCCGAGAATATCCACAACGTTTTCTTACATAATCACCGAAAAAACATCGCCACGTCAGTGGTGCGCGTCACTCTTTGTAGCCTGTCCCGCCGCAGTTTCCACAAGCCACTTTGCCAGAGCCCCCGCAGGCGTAGCACTGCATATAGGAGAAGCCCAGATACCACCCGCCCGTGCCGGCGCATGAGCCGCAGAGAAGCAGTCCATTTCCATTGCAAACGGGGCATTTTCCGCCTTGCGAGACGAAAATATTATACCGCACGTTGTCCTCGGACACCGTGACTTGGCCATAGCGACAAGCACCCTTATTCGACTTGGCCTTGATGTGCAACTCATCATCGTCCTTGGTGACTGTCAGCCAGTCGGGGCAACTGGCCTCCCACTCGCAGCCGTCGGTCTCAACGGTCACGACCTCCGAGCCGCCGTCCTTGCTGAGGCTGACCGACGACACGGAGGCACTGACATAAGTGGCAACAGCGTTCTGCCTGATTGTAAGGGTTGCGTGCAGTTTTCCGCTTTTCACCGTCACGCTTCCCTCCCTGATTTCGCCTGTTTCGTTCGGGTCAATTGAGATTATCATCACGCAACTATCCTCATTTATCGTGACAAAGTCAGGTTTATGGCTAACCATCCAAATATATCCGTCGTAGTCAATCGCCACCGTGCCCTGGCCTCCGCCCTTTGGAGCCACGAGTACTTCTGGCTCAAGCCGAAGGTAAGTCGCCGCATTCGCATAATAATACAGACAAAGCCCGAAACAAGCGAAAACAATCACCAGGGCAATCAGCAATTTCTTCAGGAAGCCCATCTTCTTTGGCTTGACTTCTGGCTCACTTCCTGAACCTTTCGACTCGGAATCCACGGGTTCAGAGATAACAACAAGCGGCTCTCCACAACGTGTGCAGAACCTTAGAGTGTCATCGGCAAAGACATGCCCGTTCTTACATCGCCTCATTTACGTGTATTTTCTTTTGATTTCCTTCACTTCGTCGAGGCCCATGTTGATGAACACCATAACAAAAACCCAGACAAGCACCAGCAATATCACATACTTCACGTAGCCTTCGCTCAGGAAAGGAGCGTCCCACAGGCCATGAAGCACGACGGGAATCAAAAATATCTTCCAGAAACGGCCGCGCGAGAAGACGGAAGTTGTAAGAGAACCCGAGCCTTTCGCCAAGATCAGTGCGGCTCCGCTGACGGCAGCCCACGCCACGTGGCCGCCGGGGGCGAGGAGTCCGCGCAGATATATTATGTTCGTGACGCTGTCCATCATTTGTTCAGCGGGAATGCTCACGCCATAAGCGCTGAAATAGCTGACCATCGAGAGCATAAGCCGCATGGCATAGCCCGCCGACTCGAAGGCCGCGAAGCCAGCCCCCACGCAAGCGCCCACAAGAAGCGCACAAAGAATGTAATCGCACGAGGGAAGACTCTTGATGAGTATGTACACAATGACAAGTTTCCCCAGCTCTTCTGTCACTCCAACCATCATGGCTCCCCACGCGGACGACGGGTCGGTGTCCACAACGTCCAGACTAAAGAGAAAAAGAGTCACGACAAGCGATGCCCCGCCCCCTATCAGGAAGAACTTCATCACGTTGTAAACGCTGATGTTCCTGAAGACATTCATCTCAAGGAACAGGACAAGCGTGGTGAAAGGCACGGCGAATGCGCCGATGACTATAAGCCCGGGGTATGCGTTCGCGTTGTCAAAAGTGACACTGCACACGTAAAGCAGCACGTACGTCACGAGAAAACAGAGGAAAACCCTGCTGTAGAGCCACGGCTTCGGCCAGGTGTCGGATATTTCGTTCAGGGGCGGCGTTGTCCTCGTCGTGCCGCAGATGAAAATGTCCTCGGCCTCCTCCCTCGTGTGCCTCTTGAAAACGTCCGCGAACAACACCTTCCAGTTCAGCTGCACCGAGTGAGTGTTGCCGACGTAGTCGCTTATCCCCCCGACAATCGGGGAGTTAGAGGAACGCGCCTCCTTCCTGGCAGTGTTGTCTTTTGCGTAGCCTCCCGCTTCCTTGGAGACGGGAGCGCCGCAATAACCGCAGAAAGTGCCATCATCCGGCATCTCTCTGCCACAATTACCGCAGTATCTCATTGTGTTCCTTTCTTTTGTTTTATAAACACCTGAGAAAAGCTTATAAAAGATGCGACAAAGGTATGCCGATATTCCCATAAGCTCAAAGAATACTGCGGAATTATTTTGCTGTCATGCTCAAATTAGCGGAAGAAAGCTTTGGCTTGCCAGGCACGCCCCTTTATATATATATAGTCTCCGGCGACCTGCGGACAATCATCGCCCCGCGCGATGGTTACTTTCCGCCTCCGCTCTGCATAAATGGGCGTAACGACAAAGGAGAAAGAGCAGCTATGACAGTGACAGACGAGGAAAGGGCGTGGCTCAGGCGGCTCGGCGGGAACGCCGCTCCACCGAAGGCGGCGGAGCAGGCAGCCGCCCCGCAAGTGAAAGGCAAGGGGCTCGGCTTCGGCGACGTGGCTGGCATGGAGGAGCTTAAGCAGACGGTGAGGGAAGGATTCATCAACGTACTCAGGCACAAGGAGCGAGCCGAGGCTTACGGCATCCGCCCGCCTTCGATGCTCTTCTGGGGACCGAGCGGCTGCGGCAAGACATACTTCGCCGAGAAGATGGCCGAGGAGGCAGGAGTAGGCTTCATAAAGATAGTGCCCGACGACCTTGCCTCCACCTGGGTGCACGGCACGCAGCAGAGGATAGCGGAGGTGTTCAGCAAGGCTGAGAGGGAAGCCCCCGTGGTGCTCTTCTTCGACGAGTTCGACGCTATGGCGCCACGCCGCACCGCCGAGGAGGGAGGGCAGAGCATCAACGGGGAGGTGAACGAGTTCCTGTGCCGCCTGCAGCAGGCGGGCGAGAGGGGAGTGTACGTGCTCGCAGCCACCAACCACCCCGAGCGCATAGACCGCTCCGTGCTGCGGACGGGCAGGATAGACGAGCTGGTGTACATCGGCATGCCCGACCACGAGGTGCGCCTGAGGCTCTTCCGCCTCGCGCTCTCACGCCTGCCCGGCGACAAGGACATTGACTACGAGCGCCTTGCACGCCTCACCGAGGGCTACACTTGCAGCGACATTGACTACATCGTCAAGGCTGCCTCGCGCAAGACGTTCAACGAGAGCGTCGCCCTCGGGGAGGCTGGGCTGCCCGGCATAACCGAGGAAGCCCTTGAGGCTGCCATACGCAGGCGCTCGCCCTCTGTCCTGGAGAAGGACCTGAGGGAGTACGAGCGGGTGCGCCTCGAGCTTTCGCCAAGGCAGGCGCAGGGGCAGCACAGGCTCGGCTTCAGATAACGCAAAGGATTAAACACTACTGATATGGACACAACACAAGAAAGGGTGCTTAAGGCACTCGGCGAGCTTGGCTTCCAGACAAGGCAACTGGAGGACTTCGGCTACAGCTTCAGCTACGAGGGCAAGACCCTCATCTACCTCCTGAGCGACGACGAGAGCTTCCTCAGCGTCGCCCTGCCCGGCATCCTCGACTACAACGAGGCAGACCACTCGGCCTTCCACGCCTTGGCCGAGAAGCTTAACTCCACGCTCAAGTACGTGAAGGCTTGCCGCCTGGGGGACTCGCTCTGGCTCTTCCTCGAGCGTGAGCTGCTGGGAGAGGAGGACGTGAAGCTCGCCGTCTCGCACGCCATAGTGCACCTTGAGGCAGCCTTCCAGCTTGCCTGCCAGCTCATTGGCGAGGAGGCGGGAGTATGAAGACAAACAAGAGAGAGGCAATCGCCGCTGCCCTCGAGGAGCTTGGGCTGGCGGCAACGGTGGACGACGACGGCGACGTAAGGTTCACCTACGAGATGAAGACGCTCTACGCCCTCGCGGGAGACGGGGAGGAGCCTTACGTGGTGGTGCTGCTGCCTCAGCTGCACACGATTGAGGACGGCGAGCAGTCGGCCTGCCTCGTGGCAGCGAACAAGCTGACGAGGGAGCTGCGCCTTGCAAGGGTGATCGTGGACGAGCGGATGAGGCACGTCTCCGCCCTCTGCGACTTCTTCTACGAGGACGGGCCCGCGCTCAGGGAAGCCCTTAGGCGCTCAGCCAGCGCCCTCGCCGTGGTGGGCAGCCTGCTGCGCAAGACTATGCTTGAGCTGAGGGAATAGGAGCTTCAGTCTTCCTCCTCTACCGGGTGCTCAGGCACGACAGCCCCATACTTGTTCTCGCCCTGAGTGCCTGGCAAAGCCCAGAAGATAAGGTTGACTATGGGCAGCAGCACCCACCAGCCACGGCGCTCCGTGTCGTGCATACGGCGCACGGAGACGGCAAGGTTGGGCAGGATAAGCAGGATGGTGATGAGCCTCGTCACCACGTCAACGTAGGGGAAGAAGCGCCTAAGCGCCCAGAAGAGGACTTGCAGCACGAAGTTGGCAAGGAAGAACCACCAGAACTCCGGGCGCGAGGCACGCCCCTTGAAGGTGGCATACTCGGTGAGACACTTGCGGGCAGACTCTTTGAACGTCATCATTGTATCAGTACTTTTAAGGTTCGCGTCTTACTTCGCTGGCTAAATTACGCAAAAGCCTTGTCCGCGCCAACTCTTAGGCTGTCTTTTTCATGGATAACGGCTCTCCGCCGCCGTCGCCTCGCCGAGGCGAGGCCAAGGGTAGCGTTGAGGCTTCGTCACGCCTTCGTTACAAGTGTCGTACACCTGCTTGATAGCAGGTGTAAAGGCCTGCTTGATAGCACCTCAATTGACCTGCTTGTTAGCACCTCAACTGAGGTGCTTGTTAGCAGGTGTATGAAGGGTGTTATACAGGGACAACGGAGGGTACGGTACAGGGGCCACGACGAGTCACGGCTACCCTTGGCGAAGGGTAGCCGCTACCTTTGGGAACTAAGAGCTAAAAGGTGTAGTCCTGCTCCTCCCACTCTTGCGGGGCGGGGCAGATTGGGCTGAGGTCGAAGCTGGGCAGCCAGTAGCCGGCGGAGACGCTTCGCAGTCCCGCCTGCGAGAAGTACGTGCCGAAGGTGCCCTCAAGCACCACGAACTGGCGGAAGCCCTCGGGATAGAGCGAGAGGCTGAACTGGTTCTTCATGGAGGTGCTGGTAAGCTCCGCGGCGACGCACTGGCTCGCGTCCTCGCACAGAGAGTCGGAAGCGAGCAGGATGTTGGTGCTGTAGGTAGTGGGGACACCGAAAACGGCGTTGCTCAGCGACCTGTATGTGCTGCCCACGGCATAGCCCATCACCCAGCAGTCGCTTGCCGACTGGGGCATCACGCCCTCAAGCATCTCGTCGGGCGTCAGCGGTCGCTCCTGTGTGCCAAGCCCGTGACCGACGGGCTCGGTCTTGCTGATTGCGCCCGGGGAATCCGTGGCGTCGAGGTCCACCTTGTCGCAGCCAATGAGGCAGAGCGTTGCGATTGTTGTTATCAGTAAGGTCTTGGTCATAGGGTATTATTCTTCTTGATGCCAGAACTTCCAGCTGGCGATGGCTTGCAGGTGAAGCATCTCAAGTCCTCCCTTCACCGTCGCCCCTTGCGCCTTGCCGAGACGGAGGAAGCGGGACTCCTCAGGGTTGTAGACGAGGTCGTAGAGCAGGTGGCGGGGCGTGAGAGCCGTGTAGGGAAGGGCAGGCGCCTCGTCAACGTGCGGGTGCATGCCGACGGGCGAGCAGTTCACTATCACCTCGTACTGGCTAAGCGTCTCGGGCGTCACGTCCTGATAGGTGAGGCAGCCCTCCCTCTTGGTGCGGCTGACGTACGTCCACTTAAGCCCGAGCCTGCTGAGCCCAAGGCATACTGCCTTCGAGGCTCCTCCCGTGCCGAGGACGAGGGCGTGCCTATGATGGGGCTGCAGCAAGGGGCGGATGCTCTCGCTGAAGCCTATGATGTCGGAGTTGTAGCCCTTAAGGCTGCCGTCGGGCGAGACCTTTATCACGTTCACCGCCCCTATCTCCCGTGCCTCGTCGCTGAGGGAGCTGAGCAGGGGGATGACGGCTTGCTTGTGGGGGATGGTGCAGTTAAGCCCACGCAGCCCCGGGGTCTGCCTTACTATATCCAGCAGCATCGCCGCCTCCTTAATCTCGAAGTTGCGGTACTCAGCGTCGATGCCCTCACGCTTGAACTTGTCGGTGAAGAAGGCGCGGCTGAACGAATGCCCGAGGGGGTAGCCTATTAGTCCGTACGTTTCCATTCCTTATTATATTGGTGTTGCGAGATACATAGTGCAGATGCCGCCTGTCATACGCCTTAGTCTCAGGAGGCGGAAGCCGTTAGCCTTGAGGATCTCGGTCATAGCCTTGGCAGTGGGGAACGCCTCGATGCTGGCGGTAAGGTAGTCGTAAGCCTTGCCGTCGTGGCTGACAAGCCTGCCGACGAGCGGCATAAGGGTGTGGGAGTAGAGGCGGAAGAGCTGACGCATTGGGAAGCTCTCGGGGGAGGACAGCTCGATGATAAGCAGATGCCCGCCCCGCCTAAGCACCCTGCCCATCTCACGGAGGCAACGGTCGAGGTGCTCATAGTTCCTCACCCCGAAGGCAACGGTGACGGCGTCGAAGGAGGCGTCGGTGAAGCTCATACGCTCGCAGTCCTCCCTTTGGAACGAGATGACTTGGCTTAAGCCCTCTGCCTCCACTTTCCTGCGCCCCACCTGCATCATCCCCTCAGAGATGTCCGCCCCGACGATGCGTTGAGGCTTAAGCAGGCGGGCGGTGAGGATGGCGAAGTCCCCTGTGCCTGTCGATACGTCCAGTATCCTTCGAGGCTCGTGCTTGCCAAGCTCCCTGATGGCGGTGCGTCTCCAACGGCGGTCTATGCCAAGGGCTAAGAGATGGTTGAGGCGGTCGTAGACGGGAGCGATGTTGTCGAACATCTCCCCCACCTGCTCCCTCTTGCCTCCCTCGGGGCTGTAGGGCTTTATCTGTTCCTGGAGGTAAGCCACTGCGTTATGTTCCTCTCAATGCGCCCCGCTATGTCCCCTTCGTCGGGAGCTGGGGTGAACGTCTCCCCTACGATATGCTCGTAAAGCTCGATGTAACGGTCTGACACGCTCTTGGCGTAGTCGTCGGTTATCTCAGGCATACGCTGTCCCGGCTCGTTCATGAAGCCTTGGGAGATGAGCCACTGGCGGACGAACTCCTTCGAGAGCTGCCGCTGCGGCTCGCCCCTGAGGAACTTGTCCTCGTAGCCGTCGGCGTAGAAGTAGCGGGAGGAGTCGGGCGTGTGTATCTCGTCGATGAGGATGACCTTGCCGTCCCGCTTGCCGAACTCATACTTCGTGTCAACCAGTATCAGCCCCTTCGTTGCGGCTATCTCAGTGCCTCGCTTGAAGAGAGCTTTCGTGTACCGCTCCATCAGCTCGTAGTCAGCCTTGCTCACAAGTCCTTGGCTTATGATCTCCTCCCTTGATATGTTCTCGTCGTGACCCTCCTCAGCCTTCGTGGTAGGCGTTATGACAGGCTCGGAGAAGCGCTCGTTCTCCCTCATCCCCTCGGGCAGGGCGACACCGCACAACGAGCGGCAGCCCTTCTTGTACTCCCTCCACGCTGAGCCAGTGAGGTAGCCACGGATGATCATCTCCACCTTGAAGCCTTCAGCCTTCAAGCCGACAGTCACCATCGGGTCAGGCGTAGCGAGCTTCCAGTTAGGCACGATGTCCGCTGTGGCATCAAGGAAGTTGGCCGCTATCTGGTTAAGCACCTGTCCCTTGAAGGGTATGCCCTTGGGCAGCACCACGTCGAAGGCGGAGATGCGGTCGG
>JAJPZF010000086.1 GCA_021204545.1 Prevotellaceae bacterium | reverse complement strand
ATATATATATATATATATATACGCACCCCCCCCCTTGACGCAACCACAGCCACAAAGAATACTTTGCCGAATGATTGCGGCGCGGCGCAAACTTACATAATCATTGACACCTATTGTTTAACCTCTTAATACTTATCACTATGAGAAAACTATGGGATCAAGTAAGACGCTTTATGCGCAGGTTCAGAGCAGTGAGGAAAAAGAAAGCGGCGCGCTGGATTAAACATAATGATGTTTTGCCTCAATCGTAGTGAAGTTTGGCGTTAAACATAGGCACGTCATTCATCAGTCCTGCACAGTGTGTGAGTTCACAGACGGCAAATAAATGGTGGAAAGACGGCACGCATTTTTGAAACTTTTAGTAACTTTGCGGCCGATGCGAGTAAAAATATTATCGCTTAACTACCCAAAATGTCACGACAGAAGGAGTTAACGAGCGGCCCGGCGATGCCCTTGATAGCGAGGTTCACCCTGCCCCTGCTGGCGGGAAATATGTTGCAGCAGACCTACGCTCTTGTGGATGCGGCGATAGTGGGCAAATTCCTGGGAATCAACGCATTGGCATCCGTCGGGGCAAGTTCATCCGTCATCTTCCTGATTCTGGGCTTCTGCAACGGCTGCTCGGGCGGTTTCGCCATCCCCGTGGCGCAGCGCTTCGGGGCGAGGGACTACAGCTCCATGCGCCGCCACGTATGGCAGGCCCTGAGGCTGACGGCTTTCCTGTCCGTCCTGATAGCGTTGCTGACAGGCCTGCTCTGCATGGACATTCTCAGACTGATGCGCACGCCCGGTAATATCCTCGAAGGGGCGTACACCTACCTCGTCATCATCTTCGCGGGCATCCCATGCACGTTCTTCTACAACCTGCTCTCGAGCATAATCAGAGCCTTGGGCGACAGCAAGACCCCGTTCTGGTTCCTGCTCTTCTCCACGACGTTGAACATCGTCCTCGATGTTTTCTGCATCGTCGTCCTGCACTGGGGAGTCGCCGGAGCAGCCGTGGCAACGGTGTTCTCGCAAGGCCTGTCGGCCGCGCTTTGCTACGTTTATATGTACCGCGCGTTCGATATCCTGAAAAGCACTGACGAGGAGCGACGCTTCCAGCCCCTCATAGCAAGGAGGCTGCTCATAGTGGGCGTGCCGATGGGCTTGCAGTTCTCCATCACCGCCATAGGCAGCATAATGCTGCAAAGCGCGAACAACGCGCTCGGCACAGCCTACGTGGCTGCCTTCACGGCGGCCATACGAGTGAAGATGTTCCTCATGTGCCCGCTCGAGAGCCTCGGCATAGCGATGGCCACCTACTGCGGGCAGAACCAGGGGGCGGGGAAGCCCGGGCGTATATGGACGGGCGTGAGGGTAAGCTCGCTGCTCATGCTCATCTACGCCGCGCTGACGATAGCCCTGCTGCTCTTCACGGCAAGGCAATTCGCCCGCCTGTTCGTGCCGCCCGGCGAGACGGAGATACTGGGCGACGCCGCGCTCTACCTCCGCGTGGGCAGCGCGTTCTTCCCCGCCCTGGGACTTCTGTGCATACTGCGCTACTCCATACAGGGCGTGGGATACACGAGCCTTGCCATGCTCTCGGGCGTGGCGGAGATGGTCGCGCGAGCTCTCGTCAGCCTGCTCGCCGTGCCGGCGTTCGGCTACATAGGCGTTTGCTACGGCGACCCGACCGCATGGATGGCAGCCGACCTTTTCCTCGTGCCGGCCTTCTGCCTCATCTACAAAAGGATGAGGAGGCGGGCGGAATCGGCCAATCGCCCACAATATAGGGCAGCCACGCGATAATAGCCCCGACGGGGCTATATGCGTAGCCGTGGGTCGAGCGCAGAAATAGCCACGGCGGGGCTGCGCTTGGTAGCCGGGGGTTGAGCGTAGAAATAGCCCCGCGCGCTCCGTTTGCTCATTTGGCGAGGGGCTTGCCGCGCCACAAATAACCCCCTCGGGGTTAAAATTGCCTGTGCGCCTTAAGTCTCCCTAAGGCCCCGGGCTGTCAGAAAGGAAGCTGCTCGTCCGGCTCGCTCTCCTGCGCGGGCTCAGCCGCTCCCTGAGGCGCTGCCTTCAGCGGGGCAGCCTGCGACGCAGGCTGCGCCACAGGCTGCGGGGCAGAGGCAGCCCCGCGGTCTACTCCATAGGCTCGGATAGAGTTGAACCAGCGCCCCTGATACTCGTGCGCGTCTATGTCGAACTTCACCGTGAGCGTCTCGCCCGCCTTTATGCCCAGCAGCTGGATGCGGTCAGAGCCGAAGACGTCGAAGCACATCTTCTTCGGATACTGCTCCCGCGTCTCGAGCACATAGGAGGCGACCCTCCACTCAGAGCCGGTGCGAGCCGAAGTGCCGCTTCGCTCGGGCAGCACCTGTATGATCTTGCCAGTAATCTCCATAGTTTGAGCTATTAGTGTTGACGGAAGGCAAAGATACGTGATAATTGGCGAAAAGCGGCAAGAAAGCGTGGCGTTTTTTTGATGATTGGCGCGAAAACATTATTTTTGCGGGTGCAAGTCAATCAACACACACTAAGGATTATGAAATTCACAGTATCCAGCGCGGCTTTCAGCAGCCGGCTCATCGCAGCCAGCAAAGTGCTGCCGTCGAAAAACACAATGCCGATCCTCGAGTGCTTCCTCCTGGACGTGAAGAACGGGCACGTCAGCATCACAGCGAGCGACGGGGAGAAGTACCTCTCGACAAGCGTCCCGCTCATCGACCGCGACAACAACGGCCGCCTCTGCGTGCCGGCAAAGCTGCTCATCGACTCTATAAAGG
>JAJPZF010000169.1 GCA_021204545.1 Prevotellaceae bacterium | reverse complement strand
CGTGCTGCCGCCAGCATTGTGAGCGGCTGGGGGGTGGCTGCGCTGTTAACAATGCCTTCAACGCGGGAGGGCAGGGGGCTGGCGACCTTGCCCGCCTTGTGGTGCGCACCATCGAGGAGAAGCCCAGCAAGCCCTTGCAGCTTGCCTACACTGACGAGATGAGCATAGAGGAGAAGGCTGAGGCTGTGTGCCGCAAGATTTACGGGGCGGAGAGGGTCGTCTTCAGTCCGTTGGCACGTAAGATGATGAGGAGGGCGGAGGACTTGGGCGTGGCGCACCTGCCCATCTGCATAGCCAAGACGCAATACTCTTTCTCCGCCGACGACAAGGCTTACGGCGTGCCTACTGGCTTCACGGTGAACATCCGTGACCTTGTGATTAACACTGGGGCGGAGATGCTGGTTCTTATTGCAGGCGACATAATGCGGATGCCGGGGTTGCCTAAGAGCCCGCAGGCTGAGCGCATAGACGTGGTGGACGGGGAGATTGTGGGCTTGTCGTGATTGCTTATGAAGTATAAGGCTGTCATCTTCGACCTCGACGGCACTCTCACCTACACCCTCGAGGACCTTTGGGCAAGCACGAACTATGCCCTGAGGCGGATGCGCTTGCCTGAGCGAACGCTCGACGAGGTGCGCCTGTTCGTTGGGAATGGCGTGGGCAACCTGATACGCAAGGCTATGGGCAGCGGGGCTACGGAGGAGGCTTTCGGGCAGTGCCTCGCAGTCTTCCGGGAGCATTACGTGCGCCATTGCTTCGACCACACGAGGCTTTACGATGGGGTGGGGGACTTGCTCCTTGGGCTGCACCGAAGGGGAGTGAGGATAGCCATTGCGAGTAACAAGCTTCAGGCGGGCGTTGACGAGATCTACCGCCGCTGGTTCACCGAGACTGTGGACATCGCTATAGGCGAGCGTGAGGGTTTGCGGCGTAAGCCTGCTCCCGATATGGTTGACGAGGTGATACGCCGTTGGGGCATCCCGAAGGAGGAGTGCCTTTACGTGGGCGACAGCGACGTTGACTTGGCGACCGCACGCAACTCAGGTCTCCGCTGCGTAAGCGTGCTTTGGGGCTTCAGAGGCAAGGCAGACCTCCTCGCCGCAGGGGCGACAGACCTCGTTAAAGAGCCAAGCGAGCTGCTGCGCTACTTCGGCTCTATAGGATAGAAAAGGAGAACCCCAGCAGAGTTCTCCTTTCGTCTAAAGTATCCAGAAGTTAATAACTCAGGTTTGGTGTGCTTGCTCGTGATCACTCGGTGACGGGATATATTTTTATCCTGCGCTTTACATATTCGAGATCCCACTTGTATTCGTAAGTCACACTATTAATGTTTACATCAATGGTGAATATCCCGGCTTTCACTTTCCAAATGTCGTTCGTCTTTGCATATAAGTATCCAGAGATTGATTCTCCTGGTTGTAAGGTCGTCTTTTTCAGATAATCAGCTTCTTGTGCCTGTCTCTCTGCGAGGAGTGTGTTATTGTATGCCGAGATGCGGTCACTTGCTATTACTTTTGCCTGATATGCTGCAGCACCATTATACGAAGTGGTGGCAGAGGCAGCAACTCCAGAATATCCTATTCCGCCAGTCGCACCTGCCCAAGCCGTTGTTGTGCTGGACGAAGACTTACCCGCTTGCGACGCTGCCATAGTTTCACCTACGGCATTGAAAACACTTGCCCAAGCCTGACTCTTTTGGAGCTTCTGTGACATCTCGGAGAATGAATAAACCTTCACAGGGAAGCTTTTTTTCGCATTCTCAAAGGTGAGACTTACATTCTCCGAACTAATGTCTATCGGGAACATAGAGTTATTAACTACGATTATCGAGATCCTTGTTCCCCATCCATCAAGATTTACTCCTATGCTTAGTCCGTTCTTGTCAAGTCTCATCCATGGCTGGTCTTGTAGGTACTCCACCTGCATGTCGCTGGGCGTGGGGTTCTCGTAGATAGGCTTGCCGTCCGTTAGGCTTATCATGCTGCACTGCCCAGCACTATTTGACATCACGTAGTAGTCGCTGCTTGGCTGACCGTTGCTGTATTCCGTCTGCACGCACGTGGTGCCGTCCTCGTTGAACTCCGTGCAGATGCCGTTCAGCTCACCCTCGGAGTAATACAAATGCTTCAGCATCAAGCCGTTCTCGTTGTACGTGATGAATTCTCCCGTGCGCTTGCCGTCCTTCCAAGAGCCCTTCTCCGCCGTCTGCCCTGATTTGTAGAAGAACTCGTAGTCTCCGTCATAGACGGATTTCGTGTCGTCGTCCTTGTCAAAGCTGATGTATTCGCCTTCCGCTTGCAGCTCGCCTGTGTGATAAAAGCCTCTGTACGGCTTGGCGGCAGTAGTGTCAGATGTCTTCGCCATCACCCTGTAATAGCTTGCAAAGGCAGGCGTAGTGATGCATTTCCAGTTCTTGTCATAGTACACAGTGTCCAGCCGCTCTTGAGTGGCGTTGGTCGGTGCCGCAAGGCAGGGAGCCTCGAGTGAGAGTGCCGCAAGGCACAAGATAAGGAATCTTTTCATGTCGCTTGGATGCTAAATGTTTGTTTTCTATTCTCGTTGCAAAGGTAAGGATAATCCGCAAACAAGAAGCCAAGAGTGCCAACTATTTTCTTTGAGGCAGCCAGGGGCGACAGACCTCGTTAAAGAGCCAAGCGAGATCGCAGAATGCCAGCTTGCTTGCTTTTCCGAGCGCCGAGAGCTGGCAAGCTCTCCAAAGGGCCACGCTCGTGCAAGCGAGAGCAATCAAGCTTGCTTGGATTGCCGAGCGCAGC
>JAJPZF010000226.1 GCA_021204545.1 Prevotellaceae bacterium | reverse complement strand
TCCGTGAACGCCGCCTTAAGCTTGTTCGTGCTCTCCGTCCCCTGGTCTGACAGCGTCTTGCTCGCCTCCGCAGTGGTGTCAATCGTGCCGGATGCGGAGTCCAGCGCGTCCAACATGTCGTCCAGCGCGAGCGTACCATTGTTCACCGCGTTGACGATCGTGGTCCCCGCGCGCGACCCGAAGATGTCCGCCGCGTCTGCCGCCGAGAGCTCGCCTGCGGCAATCTCGTCAAACACGTCGTAAAGGTCTTCCAGCGAGCTTATCGCGCCGCTTGACAGCGCCGTCCGGAATCCCGTCATGACCGTCGTCGCGCTCGTGCCGTTCTTCTCGAAGTTGGCGAACATCGCAGTCGCCTCGTCCAGCGAGAACCCCAGCTGGTCGAGCACTGCCTTGTTGCTCGTAAGCTCGCTCGTCAGCTCCGAGACGCTTATGCCGCTTGCTTGCCCCGCATACGTCAGCTTGTCCATGAGCCCCGCCATCTCGCTCTCCGACACGCCCCACTGGTTCATCAGCTGCGTTATCGTCCGCACGGAGTCCGACGCGGTGCCTCCCGTCACGTTTGCGAAGTCAAGAAACAGGTCCGTGGTTTCCGACAGCTCCTCGCCCGTCAGGCCCATGCGCGTGTTTATCTCGCCTATCGCGCTCGCCACTTCGTCAAGGCTGTTGTAGTTGCCCTCGTAAGCACTCATCATGCTCTCTTCGAGGTCATCCAGTGCGGCCCCGGTCGCCCCGGTCGCGTCCACGATGACCGACTCCGCCTCCGAGAACGCGTCCGCCAGCTCGTAGACCGCGCCCGCGATTTCCTTGACCGTCGCCGTGATTCCCGCCGCCGCCAGCATGTCCGCTATCCCGCCGATCGCGTCCGTAGCGCTCTGGCCGGCCTCGTCGAACGCCTCGCCCGCGTCCTTCACTTCCCTTTCCGCTTCCTCGGTATCTTTCGCAAGGTCCCGCATCGCGTCGCCCGTCGCGTCTGCAGCCCGCGCCAGCTCGTCCTGCGCGCTCGTCAGGGAGTCCGTGCTGCTCGCCGCCCCGTCGCACGACGTCGCGACGCCGTCCACCGACTGTGCAGCCGTGGCGGACGAGCTTGACATCCCGTCGAACGCCTCTCCCGCCGCCTCGCCCGCGTCCTCCAGCGATTCCATCGCGTCCTCGCCATATCTCGAGATTGACTGCAGCTTGTCCGAGATTTCGTCTATCAGCGAGAATCTCGCGGTTAAGCCCGTCTCCGCTGCCGCCATGCGCGTCCACCTCCCCCTCAGCTTAGCCTGTCATGTCTGCACGGCTTCTCGTCCTCCGCCAGCTCGGACGCGATGTAGAGCAGCTGCAGCCGCCTCGGCATCCCGTAAAAGTCCTCCATGCGGAGATTGTGCCGCTGCCAGAGCCTGTGCGCCCAGAACCCGTCAGAGCCGTTGGAGCTTATGAGTTTTTTGCCGCTTCAAGGTCGTCTTCGTCACTGTTAGCTTTCCGAAGCCCGAGCGCCCTGAATACCACGTCCACGACATATTCATACTCGCCGTGGCGCGAGAACACCGCCTCCGGCATCTCCGTGACGTCCACGCAGTGGTAGTACTCCATGATCTCCTTGTCCGCAAGGTCCGGCTCCTGCAGTGCCTCCACGATGATGTGGCGCGTCGCCTTGTCCCCGTCCCACTCGTTTTTCCAGACGACCTCGCCGTTCGCGGTCAGGTAGTCGCCTTTTCTGTCGGTGGCGATTGACTTGCGCCTGTAGTTTTTATTTATTTTTGAGATTTCGGCCTGCGAGAGCACCTTGATCTTGAGCGGGACGACGTTGCCGTCCGCGTCCTTGAACCGTTCGAGCCCGGGCACCTCTATGACCTCGTCGGTGTTGTCCACCATGAAATATTTAAGGTTTTTTGCCGCCATCTTTTCTGCCTCCATAGGAAATTAACGGCAACGCCCGCGCGGGGCGTTGCCGTAATAATGATCAGACAAGCTCCTTCGCCGCGAACGTGAGCTCGTCCTTGAACACGTCGCCCGTCGCGTCGATGTTCAAGATCGTGACCGTCCCCGTCGGGATGCAGCCGACTGCCGTCACCGTCTTCGAGCCGTTCTCGATGCCGTAGTCGGAGCCCGGGTCGTACTGGATGCCCTGGATCGTGGTCTCGGGCATGATGCCGGTGGCCTCGTACTCGGCGATTGCGTCCGCAAGCCACGGGGTGGACCGCATCTGCGTGACCGTGACCGTGTACGAGACGCCGATCACGCGCGTGCTGGGCGTCCTGTCCCCGAGCACGCGCCCCTGCCACGTCTCGAGCGCGGCGTCGATCTTGCAGACCACGCCGTCCGCGCACTCCGTGCCGTTCATGAAGATCTTCCCCTCCCGAAGTGATATCGGGTTGAAATTGTAATTGCCTTCCGCTACCATTTTCTTCCTGCCTCCCCTCTTATCTCGTCTTTACCGTGAAATACAGCTTTTCGGCCGAGTCGACCGGCTGCAGGGCGACATTGAAGTAGACCTCGTCGCCGCTGGACTCCTCCCTGTCGACAAGGAAGTCCGCGTCGTAGTCGACGTCCGTAATCGCGCCCGCGTCCTCGTACAGTTTGAGGATGGAGTTGCCGATGCCCTCCATGACGTCCCAGCCTGTCTCGCTGTTTGCGAACTTGTTCGGCGGGAAGTTTAACTGCACGTCGGACTGGAAGCTGTCGAGCACGCGGATGACGCGGTTCTTCCGGTAGGTCTCATCCTTGCCGCTGGCGCTGTCGAATGTGGTGAGCGAGTTGATGTCGTACTCGACCGCGACCTCGCGGTTCTCGTT
>JAJPZF010000263.1 GCA_021204545.1 Prevotellaceae bacterium | reverse complement strand
TGGTAGGCTCGCTGAGCCACACGCAGAAGAGATGAACAAGATTAGTTGACGCAACTCCGCGGGGTTAGCTGTGAAGCCCACCCCGCTGAAGACTCAACGGTTAATATTGATATAGTTAAAGGTTTGCCCCCGCCTTGGCGTGATGTCAAGGCGGGGGATTTTTGTCGTTGGGGGCGTGGCATAAGGTTAACCCCAGCTACGCTTATGCAGCCCCTTCGGGGTTATTACCCGCGTTGCTGCCCTATGGGTCGCAACGCCATGACGACTCCTATACCATCTCGACGAAGGGTAGCCTATGGGCGCGACACCTCCCCTTATATAACCATACAGCCCTCCCCCGGGGAAGCATAGCGGCGCAGGGCTTCCCCGTCTTATGTCTCGAATGAGGATGCTAAAGGCTTTCGAGCAGAGAGATGAACTCCTTGCGGCTCATCCCGATGTCCCGCATTATGTTCCTGACGATGAAGTCAGTGATGTCCGACAGATTTCTCATACGGACAACGGCACTCTTGCTGGGATGACCACTTTCTCGTAAGCGGTGCTGCCACCCAAGAGGCTGCGCACCTCTTTCTTCTTCAGCATGGAACTGAAAGAGGGAGGGGTGAGGGTGGTCTCCCTCTTTCTCCACCCGTGGCTTTCGAGGTCATCGAGAAGTGTGCCACGCTCCACACACCAGAGTCGATGTTCGCGCGAAGGCATTCGCAGAAGTTTGCCACGGCTTCGTTGAAGTGGTCACCTCCGTCAACGAAGACATAGAACTCATGCGAGAGGCGATACTCGGCAAAGCCTGGGTATTCCGCCTTAGCGTCTAACACTGACTTGCTGCCTTTCGTCTTCATCTTGTCCTTATGCCAGTGGGCAAAGTTGCTGAAAAAGAGGTATTGGGATAGCGGTTGCGCAGCTTTATCAGCTCTTTTTGCTTACCTTCGCGGCAGTGCGGCAAGCAAACGACTGAGACGATGGGCATACTGGGCAGACTGTTCACAAGGGAGAAGAAGGAGACGCTCGACAAAGGGCTTGAGAAGACCAAGGAGAGCCTCCTCACGAGGCTGGGCAGGGCTGTGGCTGGCCGCAGCACCGTAGACGAGAGTGTGCTTGACGACCTGGAGGAGACGCTTGTGGAGAGCGACGTGGGCGTGGAGACGACGCTTAAGATAATCAGCCGCATTGAGGCTCGTGTGAAGAGGGACAAGTACCTTGGCACGGCGGAGCTGAACGAGATACTCCGCGACGAGATAACCTCTCTGCTCACAGAGAGCGGCGAGGGGACGGAGGGTCTCGCCATCCCCGAGGGCGTGAAGCCGTACGTCGTTATGGTCGTCGGCGTGAACGGGGTGGGGAAGACGACGACCATAGGGAAGCTCGCCTACCAGCTGAAGAGGCAGGGGAAGAGCGTGGTGCTTGGGGCTGCCGACACGTTCAGGGCTGCCGCCGTGGAGCAGATAGTGGTGTGGGGAGAGCGTGTGGGCGTGCCAGTCATTAAGCAGCAGATGGGTAGCGACCCCGCCAGCGTTGCCTTCGACACGCTGAGGAGCGCGGTTGCAAGCGGTGCGGACGTGGTCTTGATAGACACGGCGGGCAGGCTTCATAATAAGAAAGGCTTGATGGACGAGCTATCGAAGATAAAGCGGGTGATGCAGAAGGTGGTGAAGGACGCCCCGCACGAGGTGATGCTGGTACTCGACGGGAGCACGGGGCAGAACGCCTTCGAGCAGGCAAGGCAGTTCACCGCCGCCACGGAGGTGACGAGCCTCACCGTTACGAAGCTGGACGGCACGGCCAAGGGGGGCGTGGTGATAGGCATAAGCGACCAGCTAAGGATACCCGTCAGATACATAGGCCTCGGCGAGGGCTTGGACGACCTCCAGCCCTTCAACCGCAGGGAGTTCGTCGACTCGCTCTTCTCACGACAGGATGGCGTATGAGAGCAAGTGAGAGCATAACCCCGAAGGGGCTTGCCTTAGCCGCGCCACAAATAACCCCTTCGGGGCTTGCCTTGGCTATCGAAAGGGAATGAGCGTATGACGATAGACCTTGTCACGATGGGGTGCAGCAAGAACCTTGTGGACAGCGAGCGGCTCATAAGGCAGCTGGAGGCGGGCGGCTTCACCGTGACGCACAACACTGAGCAGCCACGGGGGGAGATAGCCGTGGTGAACACGTGCGCCTTCATCGCCGACGCAGAGGAGGAGAGCATACAGATGATACTCGGGCTTGCCCAAAGGAAGAAGAGGGGCACACTGAGGCGGCTCTACGTGATGGGCTGCCTGCCCGAGCGCTTCCCCAAGGAGCTGAGGGAGGAGCTGCCTGAGGTGGACAAGTTCTACGGCAAGTTCAACTACACTGACCTGCTCTCTGACCTCGGCATGACGTACAAAGAGGAGCTTCGCCTCGAGCGAAGGCTCACCACCCCGAGGCACTACGCCTACCTTAAGATAAGCGAGGGCTGCGACCGCCGCTGCGCCTTCTGCGCCATCCCCCTCTCCACGGGCAGGCACAAGAGCCGCCCCGTGGAGGAGATTGTGCAAGAGGCTCGGTGGCTCGTCAGTCAGGGCGTGAGGGAGCTGCAAGTAGTGGCGCAGGAGCTTACCTACTACGGGCTTGACCTCTACGGCAGGAGGCGCATAGCCGAGCTTGTGGACAGGCTCGCCGACATCGAGGGCTTGCGCTGGATAAGGCTGCACTACGCCTACCCCGCCGACTTCCCCTTGGACTTACTGAGGGTGATGAGGGAGAGGGAGAACGTGTGCAAGTACCTCGACATTGCCTTCCAGCACATCTCCGACCCTGT
>JAJPZF010000163.1 GCA_021204545.1 Prevotellaceae bacterium | reverse complement strand
AGGCTGCCATCATACCCGAGGACAGCACGGGAGCTGACCAGCTGGAGCACTTCGTGGGCAGGGGAATAAGGAAGAGCAAGAGCTCGAGCATAGTCATCGTGAGCGAGAGTCCCAAGTGCGGCGCAATGTACTACGCCGACCGTGTGCGCAAGGAGTACCCCGAGTTCGACGTGAGGGTCTCCATCCTCGGGCACATGCAGAGGGGAGGCAGCCCGAGCGCCTACGACCGCGTGCTTGCCAGTCGCCTTGGCGTGGGGGCGATACAGGCGTTGCTCGAGGGGCAGAGGAACGTTATGATTGGCATAAGGAACGACGAGGTGGTGTACGTGCCCTTCTCGAGCGCCGTCAAGAGCGACAAGCCTGTGAAGAAGGAGCTTATCGACGTGCTTGACACCCTGTCCATATAGTCGGCCGCGCCCGCTTAGGCTAAGGAGCAAGGGAAGCGCACCGCATCTGGCGGCGCGCTTCTCTTTTGTCTCCTTAACCAGCCCTATAGTAGCAAAAAGAAAGCCCATCCGCTTTGCGCGTATCATAATGTTGCCTACCTTCGCGATGTGATAGCATATAGACACGACTGTCGGGCAGCGTTATGAGAGCACTTAACTCTATATAGATAGGGATTGCCCTTCCTCCCGAGGGGGCGGGGCGGTCCTTTGTTGGTTGTTTTAAGCAGAGGGGGCTTCGTCGTGACGACGAGGTCTCTTTCCTTTCGTCATCGCTCCACGTTGGCCGCCGTCGCGTCCGTGCGCTGCCCTTCGTCAAAGGGGTGTAGAGGCCTTTCGCAAAAGGGGTATTACCTCTGCGGCAAAAGGGGTATTACCTCTGCGGCAAAAGGGGTATTACCTCTGCGATGAAAGGGGTATTACCTCTGCGGCAAAAGGGGTATTACCTCTTTCCCCGAAGGGGTGTAGACCCCTTTCGCGAGGGGTCACGGTGACCTGTTGCCCTTGTGATTATAGGTGGATTGCCTCAGTCCTCTGGCAGCATCACCACCGTGGCACTGTTGCCCGAGGAGAGCAGCTGCCGTGCCAGGGCCTGGACGTCAGCTGACGAGAGCCGCTCGAGCAAGCTCTCGAAGCCCGTCTCGCGGTCTATGCCCTTGAGGTAGTAGCCCTCTATGTACTGGAGCCACGCCGAGTTGTCGCGCTGCGCCTCGCGGTACGACTTGAGCAGGTACTCCTTCACCTTCGAGAGGTACTTCGGCTCAACACCGCCGGCGGCGAGGCTCTGTAGCTCCGAGGCTATCACCGCGCGGCAGGTGTCGAGCGTCTCGGGCTTAATGGGAGCCACGACCTGAAGGGTGGCCTGGAAGGACCCGTCCGAACGCTCGCTAACGCCGCCTCCCGCTCCTATCGAGTACGCCGCGCCCATGTCTTCCCTCACCACCTCCAGCAGGCGCATGGTCAAGACTTGCCCAAGCGCGTCCGCCGTCAGCTCACTCTCGGGGCTGTCGCTCACGGGGCAGTGAAGGAGCGAGGCAAGGATGCACTTGGGCTGCTCCTGCCGCTGCCGGAAGACGTTCTCCAACGCTCCGTCCCGCATGTTGAAGCCGTTGTCCACTGGCGTGTCGTCCCTACCGATGGAGGGAAGGGTGGCGAGATACTGCTCCGAAAGGAGACGGAGGCTGTCCGCGTCGAAGCTCCCACAGAAGCAGAAGGTGAAGTCGCTTGCGTCGGCGAAGCGGTCGGCGTATATCTCGAGGGCGCGGGGATATGACACCTTGTCGAGGTCCTCCTCCCGGAGCAGCACGAGGTGAGGGTCGTCGCCGTAAAGGAGCGTCTGCAGGGAGTCGGAGAAGGCCTTCATCGGGTCTGCCGCCTGGTTGCGCAGGGCGAGGGCCGTCTGCTCCATGACCGATGAGGCGGCCTTGTCGTCCTGCTTGAGCGGCTGGAAGTGCAGGTAGACCAGCTCGAAGAGGGTGCGCAGGTCCTTGGGCACCGCGCTGCCTGAGAGGTGTTCCTCCCTTGAGCCTATGCTGGATGTCACGCCCACCTGCTTGCCCGCCAAGGCTTTCTGCAGCTCCGTGGAGGTAAAGCCCCCGAGCCCCGACACGCCCGTGAGCGCCGACGAGAGCCTCAGTGTGTACTTGTCCTCCACGTCGTAGCGTGAGCTGCCTCCTGGGCTGAAGGCGTTCATCACTATCTCGCCCGCCTTGAAGTCGGTCTGCTTGTAGATGACCCTCGCCCCGTTGCTCAGGCGGAGTATCGTGGTGCCGTACATGCCCTCTTCTTCCTCTGTTATCTCGCCCTTAGTGGGCAGCGAGGGGATGAGAGGCTCGTCTCGCGCGTTGTCCTCGTAAGCCTCGAGGGTCGATGCCTGCGCCCTGTGTACAGCCTCGAGCAACGTCTCCTCCGAGGGCTGCTCGTAGCCTTCCTTCAGGGGGTTGACGCAGAGCAGAACAAGGTTGTGGTCGGTGCGGCTTACCATCTCCCGGAACATAGCGTTGACCGCCTCCACGGGGATAAGAGGGGCGACGGAGTTGTAGAACGTGTGCTCCGCCTCGATGCCTGGCATAGGCTCGTGGTCGAGGAAGTGCCGCAAGCACTCGCTGATGTATGAGGAGGTCTCCGTCGTCATGCGGTTGTCGTAGAGAGCCTCCAGCTTGCTGAGGAACTCGCTCCTTGCCCTCTCGTACTCCGAAGGGGTGAAGCCGTGCTCGGCAGCCCTGTACACCTCGCCCATCACCTGGGTTATAGCCTCGTACATCCGCCCCTCCTTGGGCATTATCTCTGTCTGTAGAGCCTTCGTGACCTTCGAGAGCAGGAAGTCGTCGTCGTCGATGTCCGCGCGGATGAACG
>JAJPZF010000233.1 GCA_021204545.1 Prevotellaceae bacterium | reverse complement strand
GGCTTCGGGCCTCGCGCGTCAGGGAGAGGTAGAAGGCGAGGTTGTGGATGCTGGCAATCTCGAGGGCGAGAAGCTCCTGCGCCTTGAAGAGATGGTGGAGGTAAGCCTTGGAGTACGCCGTGTCCACCGAGGCGGTGCCGCCAGCGTCTATGGGGGAGAAGTCAGTGGCCCAGCGTTGGTTGCGCATGTTCATCACGCCCTCGCGGGTGAAGAGCATGGCGTTCCGCCCGTTGCGCGTGGGCATAACGCAGTCAAACATATCAACACCGAGCGCTATTGCCTCGAGGATATTGGCGGGCGTACCCACGCCCATCAGGTAGCGCGGCTTGTCCTTGGGCAACACGCCGCAGACAAGCTCAATCATCTCGTACATCACCTCCACGGGCTCCCCTACGGCCAGTCCGCCGATAGCGTTGCCGTCAGCCATTTTCTCCGACACCTGCTCCGCCGCCCTTAGGCGAAGGTCCTTGTAAGTGCAGCCTTGCACGATGGGGAACAGGCTCTGCTGGTAATTATATTTCGGCTCAGTCTCACGGAACCGCCTGATGCAGCGGTCGAGCCAGCGGAGAGTGCGGTCGAGGCTCTGGCGGGCGTAGTCGTAGTCGCTGTTGCCCGGTGTGCATTCGTCGAGGGCCATGATGATGTCCGCCCCGATGCTCCGCTCAATATCCACGACATTCTCTGGCGTGAACGTGTGGCGCGAGCCGTCGATATGGCTGCTGAAGGTGCATCCCTCCTCGGTTATCTTGCGCCTCTCGGCGAGCGAGAAGACCTGGAAGCCGCCGCTGTCGGTCAGAATCGGGCGGCTCCAGCCGTTGAACCTGTGCAGTCCGCCCGCTTGTTCAAGGATTTCCGTTCCGGGGCGAAGGTAAAGGTGGTAAGTGTTGCCAAGAATTATTTGCGCCCCCACGTCTTCCGTGAGATCTCTCAGGAGCACTCCCTTCACGCTCCCGAGCGTACCCACGGGCATAAAGACGGGTGTGGTTATCTCCCCGTGGCCTGCGGTGCAGATTGTCCCGGCTCTCGCGCTCGTCTCCTGGTCAATCTTTTCGAGCCGGAAGGTCATCCTCGATTTTGTATAGTTTAGCGTTCTTGACAGTCTCGGGGAGCAGGGCGTACGCCAGAACGTCGAGGATGGTGTCCACGTAGTGGAATGTCATTCCTTTTAGGTACATAGGCGGTATCTCCCCGATGTCCTTGCGGTTGTCCTTGCAGATCACGATGTCGGTCACGCCCGCGCGCTTGGCTGCCAATATCTTTTCCTTAATCCCCCCGACGGGCAGCACCTTTCCCCTGAGCGTTATCTCGCCCGTCATGGCCATTTTGTCGCGCACCTTGCGCTGTGTGACGCACGAGACGATGGACGTGACCATTGTTATCCCGGCCGAGGGCCCGTCTTTCGGCGTGGCGCCCTCCGGCACGTGGACGTGCACGTGCCACTGCTCGAAGAGGCGGGGGTCGATGCCCAGCTCCTCGGTGTGTGCTTTTATGAACTCCACGGCGAGCATTGCGCTCTCCTTCATCACGTCCCCGAGGTTTCCCGTCACGGTCAACTTGCCTCCCTTGCCGGGGCTCAGGCTTGTCTCGATAAATAGTATTTCTCCGCCCACGCTAGTCCAGGCGAGTCCCGTCACGACCCCCGCGATTTCGTTGCCTTGGTAGATGTCGCGGTTGAAAAGCTCCTTGCCCAGCAGCACCGCGAGGCGGGCCGTGTCAACCGTCTCCCCGTCGCCCGCGCCCTCGCCCTTGGCAATCCCGAGCGCGATCTTGCGGAACACTTTGTTAAGCTGTTTCTCAAGGCCTCGCACGCCGCTTTCCCTGGTGTAGCGCTCAATGAGGAACTCTATCGCTTCCCGCTTTATCTTTACACCCTTCTCCTTGCTCAGGCCGTTGTTCTCCTTGGCTTTCGGGATGAGGTGCTTGCGGGCTATCTCTATTTTCTCCTCGGTGCAGTAGCCGCTCACCTCGATGAGTTCCATGCGGTCAAGGAGCGCACGGGGGATGCTCGAGATGTCGTTGGCGGTGGCTATGAACATCACGTTGGAGAGGTCGTAGTCTATCTCAAGAAAATTGTCATGGAACGCCACGTTCTGCTCGGGGTCCAGCACCTCGAGCAAGGCGGAAGACGGGTCGCCGTTGATGGTTTGTCCGCTTATCTTGTCGATTTCGTCGAGGATGAACACAGGGTTGCTGGAGCCTGCCTTGGCGAGACCCTTGATTATCCTGCCGGGCATCGCCCCGATGTAGGTGCGCCGGTGGCCGCGTATCTCGGCTTCGTCGTGAAGGCCGCCGAGAGATGCGCGCACGTAGCGGCGTTTGAGCGCGCGGGCTATGCTTTTGCCCAGAGAGGTCTTGCCCACGCCCGGAGGCCCGTAGAGACAAAGAATTGGACTCTTGTTGTCTCCCCGCAACTTCAGGACTGCCAGGTGCTCGAGTATGCGCTCTTTCACTTTTTCCATCCCGTAGTGGTCGCGGTTCAGCGTGCGCTCGGCGCTTTGCAGGTTGAGATTATCTTTCGTGCATTGGCCCCATGGCAGCGCGACAACGGTTTGCAGGTAGTTGAGCTGGACGTTATAGTCGGCGTTCTGGGGGTTGGTGCGCTGCAGCTTCGAGAGTTCGGCGTCGAACACGGAGCGCGCCTGCTTGGGCATCTTGAGCTTGTCGGCTTTATCGCGGAGCTCTTCCACGTCGTCCGTGGCGCTCGGGCCGCCAAGCTCCTCCTGTATCACCTTCATCTCCTGGTGGAGGTAATATTCTTTCTGCTGTCTGTTCAGGTCGCTCTGGGTCTTCTCCTCGATCTCCGCC
>JAJPZF010000208.1 GCA_021204545.1 Prevotellaceae bacterium | reverse complement strand
GCAGGCGAGCTACCGCGACGGCAAGGGCTTCCCCGTGACGATGGACATCTATGCCTTGGGCGGCACGATGTTCAAGATGCTCACTGGTCAGCGTCCGCCTGACGCTTCGGACATATTCAATTTCGGCTTCCCCTCCGACGAGCTGCGCAAGGCAGGCGTGTCACCGTGGCTCGTCTCGCTCGTCGGGAAGTGTATGGAGCCGGCCATGATGAAGCGTCCGCAGTCGGCAGACGAGGTGCTTGGCGTGCTCCGCAAACAAGCCTCCAGTGGGGAAGAGACCGTGCTTGGCGAAGACGAGCCCATCGTGGCGGAGGTGGTGGAGATAAAGCCAAAGCCTAAGAGGAAGCCTCTCCTTGTGCCAATCTCCATAGCTGTCGCATGCCTTGTGGCTATCGGCATAGTGGCGGCTTTCCTTCTGAAGCCTAAACACACGCCCTCAGACGAGGCGCTTGCCCTCGCTGATACCGTGGCTGGGGACACCCCTACCCTCCCCGACCAGCCAGTAAGCGATGTGGTTGAGCCTGAAGAGCAGCCTGAAGAACCTGAGAAGACGGAGAAAGAAGAGGTTGTCACCCCTGCCGCCACACAAGACACACAAGAAACACAAGAAACACAGGCAACCCAGCCAAGCAAGCCGAGCGTGAAAGTTAGCTCCCCCAGTGGAACTATCAACGGTCATGGCTATGTGGACTTAGGGCTGAGCGTTAAGTGGGCTACCTGCAACGTGGGAGCTTCTTCTCCCTCTGAGTATGGCAACTACTATGCTTGGGGAGAGACAAGCACGAAGTCATCGTATGATGAAGACAACTGCAAAACCTACAACGTGAGCATGGGCAGCATAGCTGGCAACTCCAGCTACGATGCCGCACGAGCAAACTGGGGAGGAACGTGGAGGCTGCCCACGGCGAACGAGATAGACGAGATGGTAAACAAGTGTACGACTGAATGGACATCCATTAACGGTGTCAGAGGGCGCAAGGTGACAGGTCCAAGCGGGAACAGCATCTTCCTTCCCGATGCGGGTGATCGTTACGGGAAATCGCTTATCCCCACTGGCGGCTACTATTGGAGTGCTACGCCCAACGAGAGTGGTACGCAAAATGCGTACAACCTATACTTCAACAGTGACATCTTCAGCTTCCCCTGGGGTGCCGACTACCGGTTCTATGGCTTCTCCGTTCGCCCTGTATCGGACTGAACGAAGTGTAATCAAGACATAAACAATAGTGAAAGGAAACGATATGAGACTTAAGATTGCCGTTATGCTGGCTGCGGCTCTTATGCTCGCCGCCCCAGCCCTTGCGCAGACACCCGTCAAGAAGCCGTAAAGCCAACCACTTCGAGCAGCACACCTGCTAAGACCACACCAAGCAAACAAAGCGCACCAGCGAAACCTACTACTGGAACGATTAATGGACACGAGTGGGTGGACTTGGGATTGAGCGTGAAATGGGCTACCTACAACGTGGGTGCCAGCTCCCCATCTGACTACGGCGACTACTACGCATGGGGCGAGACATCGACAAAGTCATCGTATGACGAGGATAACTGCACCACATACGCTAAGAACATAGGAAATATATCAGGCAATGCAAGCTACGATGCTGCACGTGCTAACTGGGGAGACACGTGGCGAGTACCTACTAAAACAGAGATAGCAGAGTTAGTCAATAAGTGCCAACGTATATGGATGACTGTGGATGGACATAACGGCTACAAGGTGGTTGGACCTAATGGTAACAGCATCTTTTTTCCAGCGACTGGCTGTCATAGCGGAGCTTCGATCGACAACACTGAAGAAGCAGGTGGATGTTGGAGTTCTACACCCGACGAGAATATTACCGAAGCTGCATTCTTCCTCTATTTTGACGATGAAGACTTCTGCAAATCTTGGACTCCTCGCAGCCTCGGTATGTCTATCCGCCCTGTGTCAGAGTGAGGGAGAAACAAAATACATATCGGTAAACCTGTGATATTTTATGGAAGACATAGTTAACAGCCTGCCCTGCGGCACTGTCCTTAGAGGGAAAGCGTTCAAGTACAGCATTGAGAGGGTGCTGGGTCAGGGGTCGTTCGGCATCACCTACCTTGCCACCGTGCCTATGGAGGGCGCGTTGGGAGCCATCGAGGCGAACGTGGCGGTGAAAGAGTTCTTCATGAGGGACATCAACGGTAGGGATGGCTCGTCGGTCACCAACGGCAGCCAGCACGGGCTGTGCGAGGACTACAAGAGGAAGTTCTTCCGCGAGGCCCGCAACCTCTCCAGGCTGAAGCACAAGAACATCGTCAGGGTGGTGGAAGCCTTTGAAGCGAACGGCACCGTGTATTACGCTATGGAGTACATAAGCGGCGGCAGCCTCGACAGTTACATCCTAAGCCACGGCAGGCTACGTGAGCAGGAGTGCGTCAGGTTCGCACAGCAGATATGCTCCGCCTTGCAGTTCATGCACAAGAACGGGATGCTGCACCTCGACCTCAAGCCCCTGAACATTATGCTGCGCAAGGGCGAGGCGGTGCTTATCGACTTCGGCCTCTCAAAGCAATACAACGAGAAAGGCGAGCCAGAGAGCAGCACCACGGTGGGAAGAGGCACGCCGGGCTACGCTCCCCTTGAGCAGGCTGACTATCAGGACGGCAAGGGCTTCCCAGTGACGATGGACGTGTACGCCCTCGGCGCTACGATGTTCAAGATGCTTACGGGGCACACCCCTCCCAACGCATCCGAGGTGTTCAACCAAGGCTTCCGCTCCGCTGAGCTGCAAGAGCTGGGCGTATCCCCTTGGCTTATGCAACTGATAGAGAAGTGTATGCAGC
>JAJPZF010000181.1 GCA_021204545.1 Prevotellaceae bacterium | reverse complement strand
CCCATTGCCGTGCACTCGCAGTGCCAACCGGGGAAGCCCTCGCTCCAAGGGCTTGGCCAGCGCATTATGTGCTGAGGCTGGGCCGCCTTCCAGAGGGCGAAGTCCGCTTGGTTATGCTTCTCGTCCACACCCGCAAGCTCACGGCTCGCGTCCTTGGCGTTCTCAAGCGTTCGTCCGCTCAGGATGCCGTAGTGATGGTCGTGGGCGTACTTCTCCACGTCGAAATAGACGCTGCCGTTGCTCACGTAGGCATAGCCGTTGCTTAGAATCTCACTGACGAGCCGCTCCTGCTCTATGATATGCCCCGTGGCACGTGGCTCTATGCTGGGCGGCAGACAATTGAGAGCCTTCATCGCCTCCTCGAAGCGGTTGGTGTAGAGCTGAGCCACCTCCATCGGCTCAAGCTCTTCGAGGCGAGCCTTTTTCTGTATCTTGTCCTCTCCCTCGTCAGCGTCGTGCTCAAGGTGTCCCACGTCGGTTATGTTCCGCACGTAGCGAACACGGTAGCCCTGATGGAGCAGGTAGCGGAAGAGGAGGTCGAAGGTGATGGCAGGTCGGGCGTGTCCGAGGTGAGCGTCGCCGTAGACGGTAGGTCCACAGACGTACATGCCTACCCTTCCCTCGGTGATGGGTCGGAAGAGTTCCTTCTGCCGTGTGAGGGTATTGTAGATGATGAGTGGTTGCCTTGTCATATTGTTAGTGTTAGTCGTTGTCTTCTTCTATTAGTTGGAGCAGTCGTTCCACAGCTTGCTCCTCTGGTATGTTGCGCTCGAGGCAGGTCTTGCCCTTGTATAATGAGATGCGCCCTCGTGCCGCACCGACGTAGCCGTAGTCAGCCCCTGCCATCTCCCCCGGGCCATTAACGATGCAGCCCATCACCGCTATAGTCTTGCCCTTAAGGTGACGGGTGGCTGCCTTTATGCGTGACAGTGTGCCTTGAAGGTCGTAGAGCGTACGTCCGCAGCCGGGGCATGCGATGTATTCGGTCTTGCTGATACGTTCCCTTGAGGCTTGCAGTATGGACAGGGCGAGCCGCTCGTCAGGCATAACCAAGCCGTCGGCGAGCTTGTCTATGAGAGGTGCGCCAAGGAGTGAGGCAGCCCTTAGGGGATTAGTGTCGGTGTGGTGAAGCAGCAGAGGGTTCGGCAGGCCAAGGCTCATCAGGGCGAAGGCAAGGGCACGGTGCTCTGCGACGATGTCCTCCCCTTGTGGCTGGCTGACGACGATGGTGGAAGGGTCACGCCGAAGCTTATCGGCCGCCGCCTTGTTGAATGTATAGGGGTTAAGCGCCATCACGCCTGAGGCCGGCAGCTCCGTAAGTACGACGGGCGGCTGCCCATCGCCTACGTCTCCCACCCGTGTCGTTTGCCTTCGCTCGGGGCTCAGCCATTGGAAGGGAGCTTGACTACCGAAGAGGCTTGGGACATCTGACTTTAGGCGGCTGTCAAGCACATACCGTACTATCTCCCTCGCCACAGGTATCTCCCTCTCCGGCGGCTCACTTAGGCTCACGCGGACGGTGTCCCCTATGCCGTCCGCCAGCAACGCACCTATGCCGACTGCGCTCTTAATGCGCCCGTCCTCACCGTCGCCCGCCTCCGTCACCCCGAGGTGCAGAGGGAAGTCCATCCCCTCTCTCGTCATCGCCGTCACGAGCAAGCGTACACTGCGCACCATCACTGCCGTATCCGAAGCCTTCACGCTTACCGCCACGTCGGTGAACGAGTGCCGTAGGCATATCCTAAGGAACTCCATGCACGACTCCACGATGCCCCGAGGTGTGTCGCCGTAGAGGTTCGTGATGCGCTCCGACAGGCTGCCGTGGTTCACCCCGACGCGCAGGGCAGTGTGGTGCTGCCGGCATATATCAAGCAGTGTGGCGAGCCTCGTCAGGTCGGAGTAGTTGCCTGGGTTGACGCGCACCTTCTCGCAGTATAGGGCAGCCACGTCGGCCACCGATGGGTTGAAATGAACGTCAGCAATGAGCGGCACTTGGCACCCTGCGTCACGAACCCCCTTGTGTATAAGCTCCATGTTGCGGGCCTCACGAGTGCCTTGCGTGGTAAGCCTAACGTACTCGCCTCCAGCCTCAGCTATGCGCAGCACCTGCCGTATGCTTGCCTCCGTGTCCATCGTCGGGGTATCCGTCATGGACTGGAGGCGTATGGGGTTGTTCCCTCCCATCGGGACGTCGCCCACGCTGATCTCCCTGCTCTTGCGCCGGGCGTAGTGTATGAGGTCCGTCATCAGTTCACTTTGAAGCGGAACCGCACAGCCCTTAGGTCCTCGTTCGCCTTCACTATCTTCTGCCTCAGCCCCACCTTGTACGCCCTGAGCCGACGTGCTATGCCCTCGTCGGAGAGGGCTAACATCTCGGACGCAAGGATAGCGGCGTTCAAGGCGCCGTTCACGGAGACCGTCGCCACTGGGATGCCGGGAGGCATCTCCACGATGCTAAGCAGTGCGTCCAGGCCGTCCAGCATCCCCTTTATCGGCACCCCAATGACAGGCAGCTCCGTCTGTGCCGCTATCACGCCGGGCAAGGCAGCCGCCATCCCCGCGCCCGCTATAATGACACGGACGCCGCGCCCAGCCGCCCCTCGGGCGAAGCCCTCAACCTCCTCGGGGGTGCGGTGAGCCGAGAGGGCGTTAATCTCGAACGGTATCTCCATCTCGTCGAGGTAAGTGGCAGCCTTCTCCATCACGGCGTAGTCGCTGGTGCTGCCCATAACGATGCTTACTAATGCCTTCATATCTGTACGATTAATGTTCCAAGTAGTCCGCAGCCGATGCCCACGATTGTGCCGCCCAGCAC
>JAJPZF010000180.1 GCA_021204545.1 Prevotellaceae bacterium | reverse complement strand
AGAGGCGCATGTTGTCGTCGTATATGTTCACGTCCTGGAACACGTCCTCCATCATTCCCGTGAAGATGTCGCCCGTGTTGATGATGTCCGTCACGCCCTCCTTCCTCTCGCCTATGATGATGGTCTTCTCCGCCCGCGGGTCCTTGCGGTATATCTGGTGGCTGACCCTTTCCTCGAGCGTCAGGGGCAGTATGAGCTTGCCCGTCTCGGGGTTGAGCTCCACGTGCTCGCGGAGCGTGGGGAAGTGCTTGAAGTGCTCGTCGTCGAACACCTTGTCGGTGAAGTTGTTAAGGGCGAGCGTCATCTTCTCGTACTTCTTGTAGCTGAAGTAGTCGCGCTCCTTCAGGTCGCTGCTCTTCTTCGCCGCTATGACCTTGCGCATCATCTCGACGGCGGGGTTGTTCTTGCGGCTGTACTTCTGCCTTTTGCGCTGCACCTCCACCTCCGAGAGTGCCTTTGCCGACTCCACGAGCTTCACGTCGAGCTTCTGCGGCCCGTCCACGCTGATGACCTGCGAGTCGTAGCCCACGAGGGAGAAGAGCAGGTCTCCGCGCCTTGCCGCTATGCGGTAGCGCCCGTTGATGTCGGTGGACACGATGGAGCTCTTGTCGTCGGTGAAGTAGATGTACACGCCCGGCAGCGGGTCGCCGTACTCCGAGTCGGTGACGGTGCCTGTGACGAGCTGGGCCCCTGCCCTTAGGCAGGACACGAGCAGAAGGATGAGGGCAAGCAGAGGGGTTCTTCTCTTCACGAAGCGCGAAGTTAGGCTATTCGGGGCAAAGTAGCAACAGGGGGCGGCTGCCTAACCTCTGTCCGTCTTGTGGCCGATGGTGTACTTATCGTCCGCGGGGCCTAAGCGTGGGCTTCGTGAAGCCTAAGCTTGGGGGCCGTGGAGCCTATACATAAGGGGCTGGACAACCCCTCGCAAGGGGTTCAACTGAGCCCCTCGCGAGGGGTTCAACCGAGCCCCTCGCGAGGGGTTGCCTGAAGCCTATATTACGGGGACCGCCATCGCCTAAGGATGTCTAAGGGAAAGGGTACGGCTACCTGAGGCGGGCGAGAGCCTTCTGGAGGCGGCGCATTGCCTCGGTGATGTTCTCGTCGCTGGTTGCGTAGCTCATGCGCAGGCACTGGGGGCTGCCGAAGGCGTCGCCGCCTACCGTCGCCACGTGTGCCACCTCAAGCAGGTACATAGCGAGGTCGGTGCTGGTGTTTATGGCACGCTCGCCGTCCGTCTTGCCGAAGAAGGAGCTGCACTTGGGGAAGACGTAGAACGCTCCCTGAGGGTCGTTCACCTCGAGGCCGGGGGTCTCCCTTATGAGCTGGACGATGAGGTTCTTCCTTCGCTCGAACGCCCGGCGCATCTCCTCCACGCACTCCTGCGGTCCGTTGTATGCCTCCTCGGCTGCCTTCTGGCTGACGGACGAGGGGCAGCTGGTGTACTGCCCTTGCAGCTTGTTGCACGCCTTCACCACCCACTCGGGTGCTGCTATGAAGCCTATGCGCCAGCCTGTCATGGCGTAGGCCTTGCTCACGCCGTTCACCAGGATGACACGGTCCCGTAGGTCGGGGAACTCTGCCATCGAGGCGTGCGTGCCGGTGTAGTTGATGTGCTCGTATATCTCGTCGGCGATGACCATCACACGCTCGTGCCTCACGAGCACGTCCTTAAGGGCGCGCAGCTCCTCACGTGTGTACACCGAGCCTGTGGGGTTGCTCGGGGAGCAGATTATCAAGGCTCTTGTGCGGGGCGTGATGGCTTGCTCAAGCTGCTCTGGGGTCATCTTGAAGTCCTGCTCTATCGTAGCCTCCACGCACACTGGCTCAGCGTCGGCAAGCAGCACCATCTGCGGGTAGCTCACCCAGTAAGGGGCGGGGATGATGACCTCGTCGCCCTTGCCCACGAGAGCCAGCAGTGCGTTGCACACGCTCTGCTTCGCCCCGCTGCTGACGAGTATCTGCGCAGGGTCGTAGTCAACGCCGTTCTCCCTCTTGAGCTTCCTTGCGATGGCTTGGCGAAGGGTTGGGTAGCCCGGCACGGGTGTGTAGCTTGTCCAGTTGTCGTCGATAGCCCTCTTGGCTGCCTCCTTGATGTGCTCGGGCGTGGGGAAGTCAGGCTCTCCCACGCTCATGTTGATGACGTCCACGCCCTGAGCCTTAAGCTCTGCGCTCTTCTGGCTCATGGCTAAGGTAGCGCTCGGGGCCAGCCTGTTAAGTCTGTCGGATAGTTGATTGTTCATTGTCTCTTGTTATGTTAGCTTTGTTGTCGTTCTCTCTTCAGAGTTTGTGCCCCATGCGCAGCCGCTTGGTCTCAAGGTAGCGGCGGTTATACTCGTTGGGCTCTACGATGATAGGCACGTTCTCCACTATCTCCAGCCCGTAAGCCTCAAGGCCCACCCTCTTGACGGGGTTGTTCGTGAGGAGGCGTATCTTGCCCACGCCGAGGCTGCGTAGTATCTGCGCCCCCACGCCGTAGTCGCGCTCGTCGGGGCGGAAGCCGAGGTGTATGTTGGCGTCGACGGTGTCGTCTCCCTCCTCCTGAAGCTTGTAGGCTGCAATCTTGTTCATCAGCCCGATGCCCCTGCCCTCCTGGTTGAGGTACACCACCACGCCCCTGCCCTCCTTCTCGATGAGGCGCATGGAGCGGTGAAGCTGCTCCCCGCAGTCGCACCTTTGGCTCTGGAACACGTCGCCCGTGAGGCAGCAGCTGTGCATCCTGACGAGGATGGGCTCGTCCTCCCGCCACTCTCCCTTGTAGATAGCCGTGTGCTCCAGTCCGTTGCTCTTCTGGCGGAAGGGCACGATGCGGAAGTGCCCGTAAGCCGTGGGCAGGTCAGC